>JAFUKS010000249.1 GCA_017473445.1 Lachnospiraceae bacterium | reverse complement strand
TACATATCCCAAAGCTCCCATGGTACGGGGCACAATGGTAATCTTCTGCACAGGCTCGGAATTCTTTTGCAAAGCACTGATTAACGCATGACCCACCTCATGGTAGGAGACAATTTTACGCTCCTTCTCACTCATGATGCGGTCCTTCTTTTCCTTACCTACAAGGACAACTTCCACAGCATTAAACAAATCATGCTGATTTACAAACTCACGTTTCTCCTTGACAGCATTGATAGCTGCCTCGTTAATCATATTAGCCAAATCAGAACCAACCGCACCGCTGGTAGCCAGTGCAATTGCATCCAAATCCACTGTCTCATCCATCTTCACGCCCTTGGCATGAACTTTCAAAATATCCACACTTCCCTTTAAATCAGGCTTATCTACAATAATACGTCTGTCAAAACGACCGGGACGCAGGAGCGCCTTGTCCAGAATCTCAGGTCTGTTGGTGGCACCCAGAATCAAAACACCCTTGGAACTGTCGAAACCATCCATCTCAGACAAAAGCTGATTCAGAGTCTGTTCACGCTCCTCATTACCACCACCGTACTTGGAGTCACGGCTGCGTCCAATGGCATCAATCTCATCGATAAACACAATACAGGGTGCATTCTTGGTTGCCTCTCGGAACAAATCACGCACACGGCTTGCACCCACACCCACATACATCTCAATAAAATCCGAACCGGTCAATGAGAAAAAGGGAACCTTTGCCTCACCCGCAACAGCCTTTGCAAGCAAAGTCTTACCCGTTCCCGGCGGGCCCACCAAAAGAGCACCCTTCGGAAGCTTTGCACCGATTTTGGTATATTTGCCGGGGTCATGCAAAAAGTCCACAACCTCCACCAAAGACTCCTTCGCCTCGTCCTGACCTGCCACATCCTTAAAAGTAACACCTGTTTCCTTCTGCACATACACCTTTGCGTTAGATTTGCCCACACCCATGGGACCGCCGGAACCACCCATTCTGAGGAACATAAATCACATAAAAATCCACAACAGAATCAAAGGCAGTATGATCGTTAGGAAAATATCCATAAACTTACTGTCAGACACTACACGCTGAGCAGTGATTCCCTTCTCCTCCAGACGTGCTGTCAGAACAGTAATATCTTCCATCATGCGGGTGACATAGGTTTCACCCTTCAATTCTACCTGACCGTTGTAACGTTCCAGTACTGCTGCCGTGAACGGGTCAATCTTCTCCTTAGCCGCCTCTTCATCGTATTTTAAGGTAACCTCCATCAGAGACTGCTCATAATTGACCAGCACAGACTCTACCTTATCATCCTTCAAATCCTGAAGAAATGTACTGTATTCCACTTCCTCCTCTTTGCCAAGACCCAGAACAAATGTTGAAAAAAGCATTACAACAATAAAGCTTCCCAACATTAACATCAGCAGGACACCAAGCCCGCCTTTTTTAGGCGGCTGACCGCCACCATGATTATTTTGATTATTTTGACGATTATCCATAATTCTCCATTTCCTCACAATAAACCGATAAATACCATTATAAAGATACTTTTCCCATAAATCAATAAAAGAAATATTAAATATTGCATATTATACCATTGATTTTGCTCAAAATATTTTGTATTATGAAACAGGATGTTTCTATACACCAAATGCATCATAAATGGAGGAAAAACATGGGAAAGACCGGTTTTGACAACGACAAATATCTCCGAATGCAATCCGAGAAAATCAAAGAAAGAATTGCCGCTTTTGGAGGAAAGCTATATCTGGAATTCGGCGGCAAGCTTTTTGACGACTACCATGCTTCCAGAGTGTTGCCGGGCTTTAAGCCCGACAGCAAAATCAACATGCTGGCTCAGTTAAAGGACCAGGCTGAAATCGTAATTGTTATTAACGCTGCGGATATTGAGAAAAATAAAGTCCGTTCCGATCTGGGCATCAGTTACGATTTAGATGTACTTCGACTCATCGATGCATTCCGCGGATACGGCCTGTATGTAGGCAGTGTCTGCCTGACCCAGTTTGCAGGACAACCCAGTGTAATTGCCTACCAGAAAAAACTGGAATCCTTGGGAATGAAGGTGTACCGCCACTATAATATTGAAGGCTACCCCTACAACATTCCTTTTATCGTCAGCGATGAGGGCTTTGGCCAAAATGAATATATTGAAACAAGCCGTTCTTTGGTTGTACTTACTGCACCCGGCCCCGGAAGCGGCAAAATGGCTACCTGCCTGTCCCAGCTTTATCATGAATTTAAGCGGGGAATCCGTGCCGGATATGCCAAATACGAAACTTTCCCTATTTGGAATATTCCCTTAAAGCACCCCGTAAATCTTGCTTACGAAGCTGCTACCGCTGATTTAAACGATGTAAATATGATTGACCCCTTCCATTTGGAAGCTTATAACGAAACCACAATCAACTATAACCGAGACGTAGAAGTATTTCCTGTTCTTCGTGCCATGTTTGACAAAATCATGGGCGAGTGTCCTTAC
>JAFUKS010000248.1 GCA_017473445.1 Lachnospiraceae bacterium | reverse complement strand
TGTCCCCTTTCTTTTATCACAGGCCTCTCCAGCCCCTCTCCCCTATGTACTCCCCCGCGTCCTCCAAGCCCACCGCCCTACACCCTCATGGCACACCAGGGCTACCCTTGGGGATTTTCTAAAAGCTGCTCTTTCGGTTGTGTTTATTAACGGTGTCTTTTATACGATGGACATTGCCTACGCCTGCAATATGCCCCACAAAGACAGCACCGTACCTTGGCAAACAATGTCTGCTGACATAGATACTTCCATGGGTATGACAAGTGGAGTGTCCATACCGTTGTCTTAGCAAACGCTTATTCCGCAAGGACATTTTGCATGGATGCAAAATGAGCGCAACCAGTACACGGATGTACTGTTTGCGCGTGCCTGTCCCATGTATACATCTATACCGCGTTTGCTTAGACAACTGATGGCACGTAACGTATACCCATGGAAGTATCTATGTTACAGACATTGTGCCTAGTACCCCAAGCTGTCTTTATGGGGCCTACAGCAGGCGGGCAATGTTCATTCGGTAAAAGACATCGTCCCTAACCGAAAGAGCGCTGTTGAAAATCAATCCAAGGGGCAGCCCAAGTGGTGTGCCATGAGGGTGTAGGGCGGTGGGCTTGGAGGACGCGGGGGAGTACATAGGGGAGAGGGGCTGGAGAGGCCTGTGATAAAAGAAAGGGGACAAAAAAGGTGGTGGAGCTCGCTCCACCACCTTGGGCTATTCAACGATACGGCGTACTGCCAATATGGTACGGTAGGTGGCAGTGCTCACCTTGATACCGGTTTTTTTGTTGCTGGCGTGGACAATCTTGCCACCGCCGATATACATTCCCACATGACCATCGTAGCAAATCAAGTCTCCCGGCTGTGCTTCGGAATAGGATACTCCCTTTCCGGCACTTCTCTGTAGGAATGAGGTACGGGGAATGGTGTAGCCAAAGTCCGCATAAATACGATAGGTGAAGCCGGAACAATCGGCTCCCTTGGTCAGGCTGGTGCCACCATATACATAGGGATTGCCGATAAACTGGCAACCATACTTGGCAATCTGCTTACCTAGTGCACTTCCGTCGGCACCATCAATAATAGAAGTATAAGAAGTAGTGGCAAAGTTTTGGTTGGCCATAGCTGCTGCCTGCTCCAAACGCTTCAATTCCTTCTGCTCCTGTTGCAAAAGTTTCTTGGTCACAGCTGCTTCCTGCTGCGCCTTCTTTATTTCTGCCTCGTAATTGGCAGATTCTTTCTTTTTCTGGGCCAGCATGGTGTCCAATTCTTTCCGTTGCTCCTGCAATAATGCACGGTCTGCTTCCAATGCTGCCTTGTCATTTTCCAGAGATGTCTTCTCCGCTTCCAGTCGGTCCCATAACTCATGGACTCTGATTTTAGTGGCCTCGTACTCTTCCAGCTTGCTCTTATCATAGCTGAAAATCTTCTCCACAAAATCCATACGATTCAAAATATCGCCTAAGCCTTCTCCGCTCAGAATCAGATTCAAATAAGTACTTTTGTTGCTCTCATATAAAATGCGGGCCCGGGCATTCATATCCTTCTGCTGATTTTCCTGTTGCAGCTTGGCTGCCTCATACTCTGCCTGGGTTACCTGTATCTGGGCCTGCTTTTCTGTAATCTCCTGCTCCTTGACAGTGATTGCTTCCTCCATCATACCAATGCTGGCCATAATATTGATGATTTCCGAATTTAAGTCGTCAATCTTTTCTAAGACAATATCCTGCTCATCCGTCAGGGTATCAATCTTGTCATTGATATTATCCAGTTGATTCTGATGTTTATTAATCTTATCCTTTATGTCCGAAATACTGGTGGCCGAAACCTCTAATACGGGACCTGCAAGCATCACTGCAAGCAGAGAAACCGCCAATATTCTCCTGCCTAATACATGTTTTCTACGCACTACTTCACGTATCCTTTCTCTTAGGTGCCATCTTACCTGTTCCTATGAGTATTGTTCCGATCCCTATCCGTCAGCAATTATCTGCATACGCACTTCTCATCGGAACCTCTATCTTATCATATCATATTTCCCCTCATAGTACATCACTAAAATCTGGAAAACAAAAAATCCCCAAGACACGTCCATATCGTATCTTGGGGAAAATTCTTACAGCTCGCAATTGTTTACTGTACGAGGGAAGGGAATAACGTCACGGATATTGCCCATGCCGGTGAGGTACATAACGCATCTTTCAAAGCCCAAACCGAATCCTGCATGACGTACAGAACCATACTTGCGCAAATCCAGATAGAAGTCATAGTCCTCTTTATTTAATCCCAGCTCATCCATTCTCTGCTCCAGCAGCTCCAGCTTATCCTCACGCTGGCTGCCGCCGATGATTTCGCCGATACCGGGTACCAAACAGTCCATAGCTGCTACGGTCTTACCATCCTCATTCAGCTTCATATAGAAAGCCTTGATCTCCTTGGGGTAGTCAGTAACAAATACAGGACGCTTAAACTCCTGCTCAGTTAAGTACCTTTCATGCTCTGTCTGTAAATCACAGCCCCAGTATACCTTATAATCAAATTCATCGTTGTGCTTTTCCAGAATCTTAATGGCCTCTGTATAAGTCACATGACCAAAGTCAGAATTTACCACATGATTCAGTCTCTCAATGAGACCCTTATCCACAAACTGGTTAAAGAATGCCATCTCTTCAGGTGCATGCTCCAGCACATAGCGAATCACGAATTTCAGCATGCTTTCTGCCAAAATCATATCATCCTTCAAATCAGCAAAAGCCATCTCCGGCTCAATCATCCAAAACTCAGCTGCATGTCTGGTGGTATTGGAATTCTCCGCACGGAAGGTAGGACCAAAGGTATATACATTCTTAAATGCAAAGGCATAGGTCTCCACATTCAACTGACCGCTTACAGTCAGGTTGGTAGGCTTATTAAAGAAATCCTGAGAGAAATCTACCTTGCCATCCTCAGTCTTGGGAATATCATTTAAATCCATGGTGGTTACCTGGAACATCTCACCTGCACCCTCACAATCGCTACCGGTAATCAGGGGAGTGTGTACATATACAAAGCCCCTCTCCATAAAGAAGGTATGAATTGCATAGGCAATCAGGGAACGTACACGGAACACTGCCTGGAAGGTGTTGGTTCTGGGACGTAAATGGGCAATGGTACGTAAATACTCAAAGCTGTGACGCTTTTTCTGCAAAGGATAATCTGCAGTAGAAGGACCTTCTACCAGCACCTCCGCTGCCTGCATCTCAAAGGGCTGCTTTGCACCGGGAGTCAGTACAATGGTACCTCTGATTACCAGTGCCGCACCTACATTTATCTTGCAAATCTCATCAAAATTGCTTAAACCGTCACCGTATACCACCTGAAGGGGCTCAAAAAAGGTACCGTCATTGATTACCAGGAAACCAAAATTCTTGGAGTCTCGGTTACTTCTTACCCAACCGCCTACGGTAATCTCCTGATCTGCATATTTCGCTGTGTCACGATATAAATCCTTAATATCTGTTAAGTTCATCTTTCTTCCAATCCGAACCGGCGCCGTGCTGTATCCTTGGTTAACCGCCTGTTTCCATTAACCAATTTCAATCTATTTCTTTACTAATTAGTAATAGTAGCATTTTCAACAAGGAAATTCAATACCTTATCATACATGAAATACTCACGGAAGGATTCTTTGTCCGTATCACCGCAGTACTCTTCCACACTGGCATAACCGCCGGCGGTTGCATACTCCTGCAACATAGCATCCAGTTCCTCGTCATTGATATTCAGGCCTTCCTTATTGGCCACAGCCTGAGTAGCAAGCAGCTGCATGGTAGCAGACTTGGAATACTCCTCAATGAAAGCCTCCGCACTGGACGCACCATACATATACTGTACCAACATATTTACATCCATGCCGTAAGCATTGGCCTGCATCTCCAAGGTGGCTCTGGTCTGTGCCTTGTCTGCTTCCACCTTTTCCTGTGGAAGCTCTCCGAAGGTACAGCTTTCAATGAAAGCCTGTAATACAAAATTACTCTTGGCACTTTCAAACTGTGCATCCAAATCGGTCTGCATATAATTAGTTACGTAGCTACGAAGCTCCTTTGCATTGGTCACACCCTCTATGCCGAAGTTCTGGATGGCAGCATCGGTAATCTCCTTCTCCCCGGGGATGATAAAGTTGACCGTACAGGTGAATACAACCTCTGCTCCTGCCAAATCCTCGCTGTGATATTGTTCAGGGAATTTCAAATTCAAATCCACAGTCTCACCGGGCTTTACCCCTACCAGCTTTTCCTCAAAACCATCAATAAACTGTCCGCTGCCAATACCCAGCAGCTGATTGGTGGCAGTACCACCTCCAAAAGCTTCTCCATCCTTATAGCCTGCGTAGTCCAAATTAATCAAATCGCCCTCCTGTACAGCTCTGTCTGTGATGCCGCCATTGGCCTCTGCTATAAAATCAGAAATGCAATACAAAATCTCCCATGCGATATCTGTCTCTGCCAGGGTGGGCTTTGTGATTTTAAGATTCTTATAGTCCCCTAAAGTCACATAATCCTCCACCACCAAATCCTTCAGATAAACCATTTCCTGGCCGGTAGCCTCTGTGCTCTCCTGGGATACCGCTGCATTATTTTCTCCTTCAGCATTTCCGCAAGCAGTAAGTACCAATACACTTGCCATCGCCAATGCTGCTAAAATCTTTTTGCTTTTCATAATTCCTCACAATCTGCCGCCGCTGCGGCCCATAACTTTCAAACTCCAATGCCCCGTATCCTTTAACAGAAACAGAAAAATGGGCACATATAATCTTTTATACCATAAATGTGGAAATTTTAAAAGCATTTTCATAATAAAAGAGGGGAAAGCAAACGACAAACATGCTCTTTCAACCTCACAAGCAGGCCTCTGGAGGTATAAATATCCTTGGTGATGCGGGTGCAATGTTCCAAATCCCGATGGAAATAGCCCTCCATTTCACGCGCTTTGTGGGCATCATATACCACCGCATTTACCTCAAAATTCAGGGCAAAGCTACGGATATCCATATTGGCGGTACCGTAACAAAACACCCTGCTGTCCACAATGATTCCCTTGCTATGAAGAAACCCATTATCGTAGGTATAGCAAAAAGCTCCCTCCATTACCAGCTCTCCCACATAGGAATAAGTAGCCCAATATACAAACATATGATCCGGCTTGCAGGGAATCATAATATGCACCCGGATACCGGAACGAACCGCAATCTTCAACGCCGTCAAAATCTCCTCATCCGGGATAAAATAGGGCGTCTGTATATATATGCTTTCTTGGGCCATATGAATTAATTGCAGATAATTATCCCTGATTTGACGGATGGAATGATCCGGTCCACTACTGATAATCTGGATATCGCAATGTCCTGAAGCTTCCATCGGAATGTCTAACGCTCCCGGGGCATGCTCCTGTAAGGCATTCCATACACCGGCACTTTCCAGCAGATTTTCCCCTGAGGCATAATTCCAATCCATGGCGAACCGCAATCCCAATGCTCCTACCGCACTACCTGTAATCCGCAGATGGGTATCCCGCCAATGCCCGTATTTTTCCTCCAAATCCACGTATTCCCTGCCAATATTAAAGCCCCCCACATAGGCCACCCGATTGTCGATAACCACAATCTTCCGGTGATTCCGATAATTCATGCGTAGCTGCAACCGTCCGAAAAAGGCCGGAAAGAACTCCGCCACCCGAACCCCCTCCTCAGACAGCCCCTTCCAAAACCTTTTGTTTACCCGCCGACACCCCATGGCATCAAAAAGTACCCTTACCTCCACTCCCTCTGCCACCTTCCGGGCCAGAATTTTCCGGATTTCCCCAAAAAGCACATCATTCCTGATAATGTAATACTGGATATGAATATAATGCTTGGCCCTTTCCAAGTCCTCCATAAGCGCCTTAAATTTCGCGGGACCATCCACAAAAATCTGCACATTGTTGTCATCCGTAAGTACCGCCTCGGAGGCCTCCAGATTATATACAATCAGCTTCCTGTAATCACTGATAGCACTATCAATATTTCTTAAGCTTCCGGCCATTAATTGTTTTTCCTGATGCCGGATAGCCGACTCCAGCTGGTCCTCGATTTCCTTCACCCGGAACATCTTCCGGTTATGCATATTCCAGCCCAATAGCAGATACAGGATAAATCCCGGCACCGGAATAAAATATAATAGCAGAATCCACG
Source organism: Lachnospiraceae bacterium (assembly GCA_017473445.1). Taxonomy (GTDB): domain Bacteria; phylum Bacillota; class Clostridia; order Lachnospirales; family Lachnospiraceae; genus Acetatifactor. The sequence continues at coordinate 17,726 of JAFUKS010000248.1, read as the reverse complement.
CCCATACGCTTTTGGGATTTCTACGTTCAAAGAAAACTATAGCAATGGCCAATAATAAATTCATATCCTTCCCCTTTACTACCCACAAATGGCACCTAATTTACAGTATTTCCCATACTGACCTGCAGTATAGCACAGCCGGTGAGCAAAATATGTCAATTATTCATAAATGTTTTATTGATTAACCACAGGGAAATGTGATACAATATCCCTCGAGTAAATGTTCGGCGAAGGAGGTTCATGTATATGCAGACATGGATGATTGTATTAATTGTTGTTATCTTAGTAATAGTAGCCGCAATGGTTGTTTTATATTTCTTAGGTAAAAAGGCACAGAAGAAGCAGGCAGAGCAGCAGGAAGCAATGAATGCCAACCGTCAGACCGTAAGCATGCTGATTATTGACAAAAAGCGGGTACGCATTATTGATTCCGGTTTGCCCCAAATGGTGATTGACCAGACTCCCAAGATGATGCGCAGATCCAAGTTGCCCATTGTAAAGGCTAAGGTTGGTCCCCAGATTCTGTCCCTGGTCAGCGATGAGAAAATTTTTGACAGCATTCCTGTAAAGAAAGAAGTAAAGGCGGTTGTCAGCGGCATCTATATCCTTGAGGTAAAGGGACTTCACGGCAAGGCAGAAGCACCTAAGGACACTAAGAAAAAGGGCTGGTTCAAGCGTGCAGTGGAAGCTGCACAGGAAAAAGCAGGTGCAAAACCCATTAAATAGTTATAACAACAAGAAACCGGTTGTGTAAAATCACAACCGGTTTTTCTTTCACCATTTCTCTTACTTCCCTATTCCCGGGAGGTCATGCGGACCTGACCTGCAGAGATTACAAAAATATCTATTTTACTATCAGCCACAAATTGGTCATCCATCTCCAACTCATAATCCACCTGAATTTGCAGGCTCTCCTCCCGCTCCTCTAAAGCAAATCGCTTGGTACGCACACCCATAAGAAATCTGCCGTAGGGAGTTACATATGCAGAATTGTGCAACATCCCCTCCTGAAACACCATATGGGAATTTAAGGGACCCTGCTTGCTGATTTCCAGGCAATTGTCCTTCAGCTTAATACGGTTTTTGATGGTCTCTTCAAAGCCCTCTGCCTTTTCCTCAAATAATATGTACTGGGCTCCGTCCCGCTCATAATAGACTCCCGGAGCCGCACTGGCCAGCTTTTCATCATTCACTGCATCTCCCGCGTGCTGCCCCACAATCCTTACCATTACTTCCTTGGTCATTCCTTAATCCATCCTTTATCCTTCAAATATTTCCAGAGCTTACCGGTAAGCACCACTTCTTCCTGCTCAGCCTCCAGTATCTCCCAATAAGCCGGAAGCTCTGTCCACTCCGGGGACGCGCTTAACTCCGCTTCCGACACCGGCTGTCCCTCCCGGTTCAGTACCCGATAACAATTTTCATTCATCACCATCTGGGGGAAAAAAATACTCCACCAGCACACAAGGGCCACTCCTGCTAAAAAAGTTCTGATTCCGATTTCGATATATTTCCTAATGCTTTCTTTCATCTTACACTCCTGATTTCTTTGATATCAGAAGTATTGCACCTTTTTTACCACTTATTCACAGAATTGGTAATTTATTCAAAATCCATTCTTTCTTATCTGTTATCCCTATCCAGACGTAGCTGGTCGATAATGGATTTCTTTTGATTATCAATATGCAGCTTTGCCACCTTGGAAGCAGTTTCCTTGTCTTTTCTGACAATGCTGTCATAAATCATCCGATGTTCCTCCACCAAACGGGCATGCTGGCTACTGTCCTTAATATATTCAAAACGATAACGGTACATCTGCTCGGACAGGTTGTTAATCAACTGTACCAGACGCATATTCCTGGTAGCACGCACAATAATATCATGAAGAGCCACATCCGCCTGGGCAATCACCTTGATATCACCGGTCTCCACCGCCTGTTCAAACTCATCACAGGCCTTCTTCAGAGCCACCACCTCTTCATCAGAAATACGCTCACAAGCCAATTCAATACATAATGCATCCATGGAACGACGTACCTCCAGCACATCATTCATGCTCTTCTCCGTTATCTGGGCTACCTCCGCTCCCCGGCGGGGAATCATTATTACCAAGCCTTCCAGCTCCAGCTTTCGAATTGCTTCCCGGATGGGAGTACGGCTGACACCCAGACGATTGGCCAGATGAATCTCCATCAGTCGCTCACCGGGCTTTAAATCTCCGGTCAGTATGGCCTGACGCAGGGTATTAAATACCACATCCCGTAGGGGTAAGAATTCGTCCATTTTTATCTGTAAGTGATCCTGCATGTAACTGCCTCCCATCTATTGTACAAAGGTAGTTAAGAAAACCTGCTTTGCCAGGTTCTCCCGTTTCATTATTTCGTATGCATTTAATGCCTTTTCTTCATCTGTAAAAATACCAAATACGGTGGGACCGCTGCCACTCATAAGACTTCTGCCAGCCCCCAGCTTTAGCATCCGCTCCTTGATGGTAGTAATAATGGGGTGGGCATCTACTGTCACTGTCTCCAGCACATTCTCCATCCGTTCCATAATTCCTTGCAAATCACTCCTACGGAGGGCATCTACCATACCGTCTATATCCGGATGCTTTGCTACTCCCGCCGCATCCAAATGCTCATATACATATTGGGTAGATACATTGATATCCGGTTTTGCTACCAGTACCCTGCAATCGGGAGGTGCTGTCAACGGAGTCAATATCTCACCGATACCTTCTGCCAGTGCGGTCCCCCCCATAATACAATAGGGCACATCCGCTCCAACCTTTACCCCCAGCTCCATCAGCTCCTGCTTACTGCAATCCAATCGGTACAACTCATTGATGCCTTTAAAAGTGGCTGCTGCATCGGTACTGCCTCCTGCCATTCCTGCTGCAATGGGGATCTCTTTAGCTAAATGAATCTTTACACCGCCCTGTACCTGCTTTGCTTCCATCAGTAGCTTGGCTGCTCTGTAAATCAGATTATTCTCATTTGTGGGCAATTCTCCGGAATCAGTAGTAATCACAATTCCCTCCTTGGTCTTTTCAAAGGTCAGGGTATCATGGATGCCCACTGTCTGCATTACCATTTTTACTTCATGATAACCATTCTCCAATCTGCGTACCACATCCAGTCCCAGATTGATTTTGGCATATGCCTTTAGAGTCAATTCGTTCATTTATATTCTCCATTGCATGTCATTGTATTTTGTATACATTGATTATTTTTATTATAGTACCACTAAAAGGAATTCGTCAAGTTCCAAAGATATTGCATTTTCTTCCAATTTGCTCTAAACTAATACTAAAGTACTACCGATATACATATTGAAATCAAGGATGATACCCTGTGGCAGTATGTCCACAGACACAGCTTTGTTCCATAGGAACAGGAAAGGTTAGGTGTGATTATGAGTGTAAACGGAATTACTTCATCACAGGCTACTGCGGCTTACAGCACGCAGATGTACAACAGTAACAAGGTAAAAGAACAGGCCATAGCTGAGCAGACCACCCAGCAGAAGGCAGAGTCTAAGACTCCGGAAACCTCTGCTACAGATACTTCCGGTGTAATCTATGAGCCCAGCGAAGCAGCAAAGAAATATACTACCAATGTTGATCTGGTAGCCAAAATGAAAGCAGATGCGGAAGCACAGACTGCCCAACTGCGCAGCCTGGTAGAACAGCTGATGTTGAAGCAGTCCACCAGCTATGCCAATGCCAATGATATCTGGAGCTTTTTACGGGAAGGTGATTTCACTGTAGACCCGGCTACCAAGGCACAGGCACAGGCAGATATTGCAGAGGACGGCTACTGGGGCGTGAATCAAACTTCAGATCGTATTATCGACTTTGCCAACGCATTGACCGGCGGTGACCCCAGCAAGATTGAGGACATGAGAGAAGCCTTCAAAAAAGGCTATGAGCAGGCGCAGGAGACCTGGGGCGGCGAATTACCTGAAATCTCCAAGCGTACCTATGAAGCAGTTATGGAAAAGTTTGACAAAATGGCAGAGGAAGCAAAGAAATCAGCCGAAACCACTGAGATTATAGAGTAATATTGTGTCAAACAAATATAGCTCCGGGAAGCAATTGCCTCCCGGAGCTTTTATTTCCGGAGCTTCTTATTTCCGGCATCCTCTTCTGCCTCTTTATTTTCTTACCCCCGCTGTTCCTTCATAATCAGTAGCTTCTGACCCGGGAAAATCAAATCCGAGGTTAAATTGTTCAGTCTTTTCAAAGAATCCACGGAAACATGATATTTCTTCCCAATACTCCACAAATTATCCCCTGCTTTTACCCGATAAATGGCAAATCCCGGCAATTCCTTCAGTAGCTTGGTATCCTGCTCCGTAATTTGAATCCCATCCAAAATATCCAATTCTACCTTACGGAAGGCCATGGCCTGAAAGCTTAATACCGCTTTCATATCTGCTTCGTCCCCGTCCATCAGACTGATTTGCAGCTGTTCCACCTGCACATGCACGCTTACCTGATCTCCCTGGGCAATATCCTGAATCTCCAAGGTATAAACGAAAGGAATCTGTAAGGAGGCACTTCCATAGGGAGTTTCATCATTTCCTGTAATATATACCACATGTACATGCAGAAATCCCTTTAATACCACTCCCTCGGGAGAGATGGTCTGAGAAGACAGCTGGGGTTCACAATCACTGCAAAGAATCTGTAAAATGCCACCGGAGGAAGACAATTTTACATGGTCTGTTAATTTCATCTTACCGGATACTCTTCCCAGCAACCCTTGTAAGCATCCTTTATGAGAGGATGCCAACACCTGCTTATGTACCCCATAAATGTCTGTTATCATATCCAGGTTTAATTCCTCGTAGACACGGATATCCTGCTCCAAACATACTTCCAGCAAAATACAGCGTTCTTCTCCGTCCCGATCGGGCTTAATGGTTACTTCCTTCTGTCCCAGCGTGCATAATACATCCGGAATCATTCCCTCGAAGGCTCCCATACAATCCTGTTTCCCATTAAAGCTCACACTGGTTTCATAGGCACGGATGGGATGCCCTTCACCTTCCCCCTCATATACAATACACAGCTGCAATTCTCCGCTGATTTCCATGCAGTCATTGAAAATCCGAAATTCCATATCTGCGGGTTTTATCCGATAACTTAGAATCTGAAATACATTAGGATAATTAGAAGGTAGCACACATTCTTCCTTAATCCGGTAAATATCCTTTTTTCGGATGCACAATTGGGCAATCCCCATATTGCTCTGGGACTGGAACAGGGCTGCTCCTACAGAGGCAATACGGTACTCCACCTTTTCCTCTCCCTGTACTTCCATGGGAATCTCTTCATCATACAGCTCTTCCACCCGGGCAAGCAGCTGAATCACTGCCTGAATATTCAATTTTCGGGAATTAATCATTCCCACCGTCAAATCCTCCAGCCGTGCTTCCACCTCCACCTGATCCGTGGGCAATGCTCCCTGCAACAGGATTTTCTCCTCGATGGGCATACTTCCTTCCAATGCCACCAGACTACAGCCCTGCTCCTTGGTCTCGTATAGTATTTCATAAAGCAGTCTGCCTTTTACATGCACTGCGTCATTGACCGCTTTCATTTCCTGAATTTCCACTTCTCCCTTATGCAGGAGGATTGTGCTTACATCCGGCTTATTTTCCGGTATGTTCAAGTCATCCTCGTAGGATACCTGATTGGATGCCTGGGTCCGAATACGTCCCATATGTATATTTTTCTTTATGATGTCCACAAAAAAACCTCCATAGATATACTGGTATATATATATCTATGAAGGTCTGTTTTAAAATATGATGTGCATCCGGATAAAAAGGGCACTTTTCGTGTCAATTTCCTTGCTGCTTACGCCTGTACCGCACCAATCAGCTCACTCAGGTTCTCAATATGGTACCGTTCCATATAATCCGCAATTCCCTGTACAATCTCCATGGTACAGTAAGGATTTACAAAATTCATAGCTCCTACGGATATTGCACTGGCTCCGGCCAGTAAAAACTCAATGGCATCCTCAGCATTGGCAATACCACCCATACCGATAATAGGAATCTGCACCGCCTGAGCAGTCTGATATACCATACGTACCGCAATAGGCTTAATGGCAGGACCGCTCATACCGCCGGTTTTATTGGCAATGGCAAATTTACGTTTATGAATATCAATCTTCATACCGGTAAGGGTATTGATCAGAGACAGGGCGTCCGCCCCTGCTGCCTCAGCGGCTCTAGCCATTTCCGTAATATCTGTTACATTGGGACTCAGCTTCATGATAATGGGCTGTTTCGCCTTTTTCTTAATCTCCTGGGTAATGTGATACAGGGCATCTGCCTTCTGACCAAAGGCGATGGCTCCTTCCTTGACATTGGGGCAGGACACATTAATCTCCAGCATGGATACGGCCGGCTCTTCACCCAAGCGTTCCACCACTTCCACATAATCCTCTACGGACTTCCCGCAGACATTCACGATAATCTTGGTATCATACTGCTTTAAGAAAGGAATATCTCGCTCCATAAATACATCAATACCGGGATTCTGGAGGCCGATGGCATTCAGCATACCACCGTACACTTCCGCCACTCTGGGAGTGGGATTACCGGGCCAGGGCACATTTGCCACACCCTTGGTCACCACCGCACCTAATTTATTCAAATCAACAAATTCGGAGTATTCCATACCGGAGCCAAAGGTTCCTGAAGCGGTCATTACAGGATTCTGAAAAGTCACTCCTGCTAAGGTTGTCTGCATATTCATTAGATTTCTACCTCCTTTGCCTCAAAAACCGGACCATCCGTACAAATACGGGCATTATGTACATGGGAATGATGATCCACCTCTTTGGTCTTTACTACACAGCCCAAGCAGGCGCCTACACCACAGGCCATATGCTCCTCCAAGGAAATATACGCATCAATGCCATTGTCCTCTGCATACTTCTTGATCGCACGAAGCATGGGCATGGGACCACAGGCAAAAATCACATCTGCATCAATTCCGTTAGCTGCAATGGCATCCATTACATTTCCCTTGGTTCCACAGCTGCCATCCTCAGTGGCCACATATACCTGACCATAGGCATCCATATCCTCCTTTAGGAATAGATTGCCGTCACGATAGCCCAGTAAAATCTGCTTCTCCGCCTGCATTTCTTTCGCCAACTGCAAAATGGGGGGGACACCGATACCGCCACCCATGAGAAATACTTTCTTACCATTCCCTTTTTCTACAGGGAAACCATTTCCCAAAGTACCCAGTATATCAATGGCGTCTCCCGCCACATAGGTAGAAAACTCCCTGGTACCCTGTCCTGCGACACGATATACGATACGCAGGGCTGTCTTGTCCTCTTTTACTTCGCAAATACTGATAGGGCGAGGCAATAAGGTACTCTTGTCCTTGGTATACACACAAATAAACTGTCCCGGCAATGCCTGAGCTGCCAAGCCGGTCTCAATCCACATATCAAATATCATGGGAGCAATCTCCTTCTGGGAAATCACTCTTGCTGTCTGTTTTTCTTTCATTGCTTTGTTCCTCATTTCTGTATAATAGGGGCAGCCCATAGATACTCTGCCCGATAATACCTTACCCCTGGTATACCAGTTTGCCACCGCACATGGTGGCACGGATTTTTCCGGTCAGTTCCCAGCCGATAAAAGGACTGTTGGAGGACTTGGATACCGGTTCTTCCACGGTATACACCGCCTTCGGATCAAACAAAATCAAATCCGCAGGTCCATCCTCGGCCAGATAACCGGCATCCAGCTGATACATCTGTGCAGGTGCCACTGTCAACTTACGCAGAAGCTCCATCATACTCAGGTGTCCCGGCTCAACCAAATAGGTAATTCCCAAGGAAAGCGCCGTCTCCAGACCCAAAATACCGCTGGGTGCCTCGGTAATGGATTTTGCCTTCTCCTCCGGTGCATGGGGTGCATGGTCTGTGGCAATCAAATCAATGGTACCATCCTTCAGACCTTCGATGATAGCTTGTCTATCCTCTTCGGTACGCAGTGGCGGATTCATCTTTGCCAAAGTACCATACTTTATCACTGCATCCTCTGTAAGGGTAAAATGATGGGGCGTAGCTTCCGCATGAATCGTATCACTGCGTTTCTTGGCCTGACGCACCAGTTCCACCGCTTCTTTGGTAGAAATATGCTGGATATTAATGGTCGCACCGGTCTCCACCGCCAGCTCCAAATCCCGCTGCACCAATGAAATCTCTGCCTCTCTGGGAGAGCCTCCGATACCATAATGCTCGCTGGCTTTTCCCCGGTTCACACCATTATTGGTAATCAGGGCAGGGTCTTCCTCATGAAAGCTGATGGGCATATCAAGGGCTTTGGCACGTTCCATAGCCTCCCGGACCACTGCCACATCCATAATGGGAATACCGTCATCCGTAAATCCAACAGCTCCCTGACGGGCCAGCTCCTCCATGGGCACCAGTTCCTTTCCCTGCATCCCCATCGTTACCGTACTACAGGTCTCTATGTGAATGCTCTCTTGACCGCCCTTCTCCAATATATACTGCAGGGTCTTGGTATTATCCACAGCCGGCTTGGTATTGGCCATCAGTACCACAGTGGTAAAGCCACCCTTGGCTGCCGCCTCACTGCCGCTTTGGATATCCTCCTTATGGGTAAAACCCGGATCTCTAAAATGCACATGCACATCCACCAGTCCCGGTGCAATCACCAGACCGGTAGCATCAATCACCGAATAAAAGGGACTTTCCTCCAAGTCCTCTTCTATGGCAATAATTCTATCTTCCATAACGGCCACATCCAGGTAGCCCTCTTTGCCTGATTTGGGGTCAATAAAATAGCCATTTTTTATGATATACATAATTGCCTCCGTCAGATATTTTTCTAACCTTTAGTGTATCATGTTTCATGGTATTTGTAAAAGGTGTTATTTATAGATTACCTGTGCGTCCAGCTTTTCCGTTTTAATTACAATAACCGGATTATGAGGCTGTGCCTCCTCTCTGCTTTCCGGTCCCAGCAAAACAGTACTGACATAAATTGCTGCCTCGGTAAGATACAACTCCTCCACTACAATCCTGTAGCCTCCTGTTTTTTGCATACCATAGCCGATACAAATATACAAATTATTTTTGTCCCGATAGGTAAACTGAAAAGCTTCGCCTGCCCGTTCTTCAATCAGCGTATGTATTTGGGCAGGTATCACCTGTTCACTAAGCAGCGTATATTCCAAATCCCTCAATTTAACACTTTCCGTGGTAGTAACAGCACAACCGGTAAATAAAAAAAGGCAAAGTACGCCCGCCAAAACTGCTGAAACCTTCTTTGTCATCCTCTTCTTCTCCCATGTTTCCTCAGTAAATCCTATGTACACCGCCGGAAATTTATGTTAAAATACCAAAAGCAGTTTCCAACAGAAAGGGTTCTATATATGATTCGTTTTATTTTGATTGTTTTGATGCTATTGGCATTCTTAATCGGTACCTTACCGCTGATGTTCGCAGAATGGATTATCGGAAAATTTAATCCGGACTTAAAAAGCCGCAGTTCCCTGGCCATCGTAAATTGGGGATTCCGATGCATTCTGAAAATAAGTGGTGTAAAGGTCATTGCAGAAGGAGAGGAAAATATTCCCCAGGACACTGCCGTTTTATATGTGGCAAACCACCGCAGCTACTTTGATATTCTGCTCACCTATGTACGTGTGCCCCGCCCTACCGGCTATGTATCCAAAAAGGAAATGGACAAATTTCCTCTGTTACGGGGGTGGATGCGCAATCTCCACTGCCTGTTCCTGGACCGGGGTAATATCAAGGAAGGGCTTAAGACCATTTTGACCGGTGTAGAAAAAGTAAAACAAGGCATCTCCATTTGTATCTTCCCGGAGGGAACCAGAAATAAGGAGGCCGATACTTTCCTGCCCTTCCATGACGGAAGCTTTAAAATTGCGGAAAAGGGTGGCGTACCCATCCAGCCTATTACCATTGTAAACTCCGCCGCATTATTTGAAGACCATTTACCCAAAGTAAAAAAGGCTACCGTAATTCTTTCCTACGGCAAACCAATTTATATGAACCAATTGGATAAAGATACCAAGAAATCCATCGGTTCCTATGTGAGCGGCATTATTTCTGATGAATACTTCCGTCTGAAGGAAGTCTACAAGGACCAATTGGAATCCTCCTGTAAATAATACAAAGCTAAGAAAACCCTTCCGGCATTCCTACCGGAAGGGTTTTCTTAGCTTTGCTTATTTTAGAAGCTCTACTATCTCTTGAAAATGCATACCGTGGGACGCTTTGATAAGTACAGTGCTGCCCATGGGCAAAATCTCCTCCGGTGCCTGTTGTAGCTGCTGCAGCAACCCTTCCCGGGTAGCAAAATAATGCACCTTGGATACTCTCTGCTCCGGCTCTGCACTCTTATCCTTCGCCTCTTGCAATGCCGCCTCATACATATGCCTGCTGTTCTCGCCCACGCAGATAAGGGTATCTATTCCCTTTCTAACAGCATAGATCCCTACCCGGGCATGAAGCGCGTCCGACTCCGCGCCCAATTCAAACATATCTCCCAGAAGTGCCACCTTATAAGTATCCGCCATCTGTAATAAATCAATGCCTGCCTCCATAGATACGGGATTGGCATTGTAACAATCATCAATCAGAGTCCAGTTCCTACCTGCAATCAATCGGTTTCTGCCACCAATGGCCGATACCCGGCTGATACCCCGGGCAATTTCCTCAGCGGTAAGACCCAAAATCTCAGCCACGCAGGCCGCTGCCGCTGCATTGACCACCATATGTCGACCGGGCAGCGGGACTTCCACGAAGTACTTTTCTCCGGCCTGATGATGCAACACCGCCCGGCTCCCCCAGAGCCCCTTACTCTCCAAATCCGTAGCATATACCTGCTGTTCTGTATCCTCTCCCAGTCCAAAAAACCGTATCTTGCGCCCCAAGGTAGGTTTTACCGTCTGTAGCTTATCATCCTCGCCGTTTAAGCAAATATAGCCGTCCTCTGACATATAATCAAAAATCTCTGTCTTAGCTTGTAAAATACCGTCACGGCTCTTTAAATTCTCCAAATGACACTGACCGATATTGGTAATCACTGCAATATCCGGCCGTACCATGCGGCTAAGCCTATGCATCTCACCAAAATCACTGATTCCCATTTCCACCACAGCCACCTGGTGCTCGGGTCTGATTCGAAGCAATGTCAGGGGTACACCCACTTCATTATTGTAATTGCCTTCCGTCTTTAGCACCTGATACTTTTCTGCCAACACTCCCGCAATAAACTCCTTGGTGCTGGTTTTGCCCACACTTCCGGTAATACCGATAATAGGGATGTGCAGAGTCTTCCGATAGGCCTCGGCCACATCCTTAAGTGCCTGAAAGGAATCCTCCACCAACAGGAAGCTCCCCTCTGCGGGTGCCTTCTCGCAGATTACCAAAAGCGCCCCCTTTTCAAAAACCTGGGGAATAAAGCTGTGACCATCCACTCTCTGGCCCGGAGTAGCTACAAATACGCCCCCCTCAGTCACCTGCCTGGAATCCAAAACTACGCTGCTGACCTGCGTATCCAGAAAAGCTTCCTCCTGTCCGGGGATGCCCCCATATACAAATGTGCCCTTGCAGGCCTCCAAAATCTGCCCAATCGTCAAATTCATCTATCCAACCAAACCTTTGCCCTTAAAATGCATTCTTTAAAATCTGCTCACACAGCTGTTCAAAGCTGATACCCACTGCTGCTGCCTCCTGGGGCAACAAAGATGTGGGAGTCATACCCGGCAGTGTATTGGCTTCCAGACAATACATATTTCCATCCGTATCCATCATAAAATCCATGCGGGCATAATTCTTCAAACGTAAGGCCGCAAATACCTGCTCCGCAATCTCCTGCATCCGGGCAGTCTGCTGAGGTGTAATCTCTGCAGGACAGGTCTCTACCGCACTTCCTGCCTGATACTTGTTCTTATAATCATAGAAGCCCTGTTTCGGTGCAATTTCAATAACCGGTAAGGCCTTTCCATTCATAACACCTACGGAAAACTCCCGTCCGGTAATATACTGCTCCACTACCGCTTCTTCATCATACAAAAAGGCTTCCTTTTTCGCGGCCTCATATTCCTGTTCATCCCTAGCAATACATACACCCACACTGGAACCACCACAGCACGCCTTTACGATGCAAGGAAAAGGCACCTTCTCAGTCTCCTGTGCTCCCTTCCGCAGACGAATTCCTGCGGGAGTCGGAATCCCATAAGCTTTGAATAAATCCTTCGTGATACCCTTGTCCATAGCCATTGCCGCACTGACAAAATCTGTGCCCGTATAGGGAATCCCCATCAACTCAAAGCACGCCTGAATCTTTCCGTCCTCTCCGTTAGCACCATGAAGTGCCATAAATACTGCATCCGCCATCTCACAAATGGTCAAAACATTGGGACCGAAAAAGCTCTTTCCGCCATCCTTACGCATTGCTTTCACAGCTTCCAAATCCGGATTGGTTTCGGATATCCGGCCAATATTTTCCGTCCAGTCACACTCCAAATCAAAAACATTCTCCGGATTGCCCTCATATCCCAGGTACACATCCAAAAGCATCGCCTGATGTCCGTTCTTTTTCAGTGCCCTATATATCATACTGCCGGAGGTCAGGGATACATCTCTCTCCGTACTGGTGCCGCCTGCTAATACTACAATTTTCATATTTCTACCATACCTTTCCGTGGATTCTTTTGCATTTAAAAATATATATTCGTAAGCTGTGCCAATAATACCAGATAGCCCTCCCGGCTCTCCAGCTCCAGATACAGGGAACGGGAATCCTTATTGCGTCCCATCATATAATGAAAAAAATCTTCCTGTACATGATTGTACTGGTAATTATTCATCACATAATTAGCACAGGCCAGTTCAAAAGCCTTTTTGGTCAAATCCTCATTGCCGTTGTTTCTGGGAAATATTGGATGCAGAATATCATCATGCACATCTGCAATTTCCTCTGCCCGGGCCATCATATTGGACATCAAAGTACTGCACAATTCAATATCAATTTTTTGCCGGGTGACCAGATAAGTCATGGTACCGTATAAATACCCCATCTGCTCCAAATAGCTTCCTCCGGCTTCAAAAAAACTTTCCTGCTCTTCAATCTTTAGTTCATATTCCCGTAATCCGGAAGCACGATAAAGCTCCGTCAGTGCATAAAAACTGTCCGCATTTTTATGATCGGTAATCTGGCTGTGCAGATTAGATGCCATTTGCAGACACTGGGTAGCATACTTTCGATTATAACTCTGGTACAGATAACTGAACTTGGCCAGTACTGCTACCAAATAATCCCCTTCTCCAGTCATACTCTGGGCATTATTGTCAATCCATGCATTAATATGCTCCAAGGTATCGGGAATCGTATCCCCATCCCCATCTTCAAATAACTGCGGGTACCACTCATAAGCAATCAACAGTTGATTGATACCATCCAGAGAAATAGTACCACTATCGCAAGATGCTTCCATCTCTGCCAGCTGTTCATAAAACAGCTTTTCATAAATGGCATCCTGAATCTGAAAGGGGTATGATTCCCCTATATTGTCACATTGCAAATAGTATTCACCAACTCTGTCAAAGCCGCTAAAGTCGGCATATCCTATGTAGCAGGCTCCCTCTTCCAAATAGTTCGTCCGGTCAAGTGTCCCACTAAAGACCACCTCCTGGGTCTTTTTATCAATGATACGAAAGTGGTCCGGTAAGGTCTTTCCTTTTACCACCGCTTCCTTATCACCACCAATTTGATATCCTTGGGTATCTATTAATATATTGGGTTGCTGCTGGGGCACTGTATAATCCACAATAGGGGTCTGCTCCATGCCTTCCTCCGCCATGGCAATGGAATCCGCAGCGTTTGTAGCGGCGCATCCACAGATACCTAATGCAATTATACAGGTCGCTAACAGCAGCCCGGTTCTTTTGCCTGCTTTCAAAGCCCTTCTCCATTCCTTTTACTCATGACACTATTTTATCACGAAATGGGTATAAAGCAATGTTTATTTACTACTGAAACAGTGGCTGTGGATTCATAGGCTCCCCATCCTTTTCCAAAAGCAGATATAAATTGGTCCCTTCCAAAGTATAGTAAATGGTAGGCTCTGCTACTCTGGCAATCATACTGCCTGCGGTCACATAACTTCCCACGGTTACACATACATCCTGCAACTGACCATAGGTCATGGTATAGCCACCTCCCATATCCACTACCAGGGTCTTTCCGGTTTCCCTGCTATCATAAATATTGGATACCTGTCCATCTGCACAAGCAAGCACAGAGGTTCCTGCTTCAGAAGAAACAATCATTGCAGGATTGTACTTGTACTGGTCCAAGGTCTTGAAATAGATACTGCTATCCATACTGAAAGGGAGAATTACCTCTCCATTTAAAGGACGTACCAAACCCTTGGTCTCATCGAAAGCCTGTAAGGGACTATTCAATACTTGTGTGGTATCTGCCTCCAGGGCTTCTGCTTCAGGTACCTCTGCCTGCTCAGGCACCACTTGGGGAGTTTGTGTTTCTTCCACAGGCTCCGCGGAAGGACTCACCTGCTCTATCTCTTTAGGCACTTCCTTTTCTACGGGTTTCTTGTTATTCTCCTTGGGAGCCTCTGCCACCTTGGGTGCTTCCTCCGGAATTATAGGACTTTCCAATTCCTTTTTCTCTATATTTCGTGCAATTTCCTGATTTTTACTTTCTACACTTTCTTCCAGTGCATCAAAATCAATGGTATAACCGTCATCCAGTTCCAATTCATTTTGTTCCCGCATATATAAACCGGTCATGGTTAATGCTGCCAACACAAACCCACTGGCTGCCAGAATGGCAATTTTTTCTTTCTTATTATGATTTTTTCCCAAACCTTTACGTGTCATAAGCCGTTCCTTCCTTCTACTTTTTGAAACTGTATTCCATTTGCTAAAAAAGCATCCGGAACAACTCCCTAAGGAGCTGCTCCGGAAAGAATATTTTCTTTACAGATAGTGTTACCGAAAGAAACAAACTTATTCAAAACATTTTAATGACGGGCAAGATCCAGTTGCTGTACCGTTCCCACCTGACCATTTTCAAATAAAAAAACTCCTGTACTACGAATTACTGCATCCAAAGCTCCTTCCACATCTTTCTGTGCAAATTCCGTGGCGCTGTTACTCAGACAAATGGCACCAACCCCCTTGTCCGCCAAACGATACAAATGATCCCGGCCATTTTCATCCTTGCACCAAATCTGAAGCTTGGACCAGATACTGTCATCCTCATCTATCCAGCCGTCTCCATCCTCATCATAAGCTGCCAGTTCTCTAAAACCGTCTCCGGACTTGGTGCCAAAAAGTTCGCTGCCATCATTAATACTACCATCGCCGTTTTTGTCCAATGCCAGATACCCACTGCCATTCCCCAGCATGGATAGCTCTTCCTCACTTCCGTCGCTATCCAGATCAAAAAAGAAATGCTGGTCTGTGACCTTCGCCACATCCGTATCCAGATTGATTACCAGCGGATCCATTAATTGCACAGCTGCCAAATCCATCTGTCCTATGAAGGTTTGCTCAAATTCCCGGCTCATTCCAACCTTTACCCCAAAGTCTATGGTACGGCCATCACCGGTTACTACCGTGCCCCGGGAAGAGAATGTAGTAGTTTCCTGCTCGTAATAATGATTCACCTGTTGAAAGGATAGCATCTGTTCACTGACAGCTAAGGGATTCATCCGGTTGTCCGATTGTCCCGAACCATTTGCAGCTGTCCGGGAAGTAACATCCTCCACAAGCCCCTTCTCTTCCATCCATTCCTCTAATCGGTTTCTACGATCCGCAAATAGCATCTGAAAGATATAGCGCAGCGTCACCTGACGCAGATTTTCTGCAATACTTTCATCCTCTCTGCGCAAATTCAATTTTCCGGACGAAATGCCAAAGTAGCTCTGCCAATCCTTCTGCACAGGGGTGCTGCTCCCCGTTTTACTTTGCACATTTTCCTGATTTTCTCCGGACAATTCTGCAGTATTTTCTCCTGCGTTATTGCCCAAGGTAGTTCCTGCCTGCCTCTGGTCTGTCTGATAATCCCTTATCACAAAACGCGTAAACGTTGTCCCGGAAGCTTTATAGCTTCTGGCGGATTCCATTCCTATTGCACTGGAATCGATTCTCAAATAATACCTCCTTTTTTTACACCATTTGTTCTTTTACATAAACAAAGGACGAAATCCATGCGGGCATATCCTTGCCGCACAAATTCCGTCCCTGGTGTCTCTTGGTATATAGATTATCGACATTCAGAGAAAAAACTTTATAGTTTTTCCTTATTCTTCATCCGCCGCCTGCATCTTTTCATCCATTTCCTGCAGAAAACGCTGGTCTCTTTTATACTGGACAGGATCGATTCCCTGTTCCTTCGCCAGCTTAGCCATCATGATATTAGCAATTACATCCTTTACCAGAATAATATTGCTGGTCATGGGGTTAATTACCACACCTAAGGCTTCGCTCATTCTGCCTGCATCATCCTCACGCAGCAGCATAGATACATAATCCTCGAACTTCAGTGCAAATACATTTGGATTATCTTCGTCGCGGTAAAGCTTCAGTTCTTCCACATCCGTAAAGGCCATAAAATACTTTTTGCCTTCTTTGGAATGAATCAGGGGAAAAGATACCTGGCTACCTGCCACAATCTTCCGCACGCCATTCTCATCTGTCACAGGAGGAGGCGTAATCTCCACCGGTGATATGAAAGTAGATTTCAACATTTCCTGTACAAACATCTCTCGATGCTCCGGAGTATCATCTGCCTTCATCAATTCTATCATACCTACCAGCATAGGATTTTTAATACCGTTATCGTATTTCATTTATTCTCCCTTTCCGCTTATACGCGATTGTAATTAATCAGACAACCCTTCAAGATAATCTGACGTTCTTCATCTGTAAGCTCACCCAGCTTCAGGGTAAATGCCACCAGCTGACCATCCTTTACCACATAGGCCTTAATCTCATCCCACTTCTCTTCTACAGCCTTCTTAATTTCAGGCACAAAGAGATAATCCATATTGGTAAAAGGTAACTCTCCTTCAGGAATCAGGAAGGGAAGCATACCCCAGTTAATCAAATTGGAACGATATCTCTTAGTGGCATACTCATTGGCAATATTTGCCCAACCACCCAATACCTTCTGGCAGGAAGCAGCCTGCTCACGGGCGGAGCCGTCACCGGGCTTCACAGCAAAAATAGTAGAACCAAATCCTACGTTGCCTTCTCCCACTGCAGGGAAGGTGCCACGAATAGTATCCATTACAGCCTGCAATCCTAATTCGGGACAATTCTCCACAGGGCACTTGCCGGCCATGACAGCCTCCTGTGCGCTGCGCATCTCCTTAGCACGCCCTACATATTGAGGATCCTTTCGGCTTAAGGTAAACTCTGCAAGTCCTAAAGGATTGGAACGGTAGGAGCTGGTTTCACCGGAGGGAATCAACTCATCGGTGGTGGTCACGGGATCATGAATCTCACTGACTACACGCAACACCAGATTCTCAGGCAGTTCGCACATTGCAGGCCAGTCCTTAATATTGGGACCAAACTGTATCTCCACATCAGGGTCAGCCACACCCTTGGAATCAAATACACGGTTTGCATAAATATTACTGTCAAAATGATATT
>JAFUKS010000247.1 GCA_017473445.1 Lachnospiraceae bacterium | reverse complement strand
AGAAGATAGCAGTGTTGAAAAATCATATATGGGGATTGTAAGGAAACAAGAATTCGGATATAGTAAAGACAGTTATCAAATCTTAAACAGGTCACAGGTGTAGTCTGCCTATTACTTTCCGACAATAAGTTTACCCTATCAGAAAAGTGATTAGAATTGAAATCGTTAGAGGAAATGTGTATACTGAAATAAATTGAAATATCAGGAGGTTAGAAGATGAAGCGTATAGCAATGTTTTTTTCGGAAGGATATGAAGAGGTAGAAGCTATTGCGGTAGTGGATATTTGCCGCAGATGTGGTTTGGAAATAGATATGGTATCCATTACCGAGGAGCCTTTTGTGAAGAGCTCCCATGGGATTGTGGTAGGGATGGACAAGACCTTTTCCCAGGTGGATTTTGGTGAGTATGATATGTTAGTATTACCCGGCGGATTAAAGGGTACTCAAGGGTTGGAGGCCTTTGAACCTTTGATGGAACAGATTGACCGTTTCTATGAGAAAGGAAAGTATATTGGAGCTATTTGTGCGGCCCCCAGCATTTTCGGACATCGAGGTATTTTGAAGGGGAGAAAGGCATGTTGCTATCCCGGGTTTGAGCAGGAGCTTACGGGGGCTACAGTGAGCAGGGAGAATGTTGCAGTGGATGGCCATGTGGTGACCTCCAGAGGCATGGGAACCGCTACGGATTTTGGTCTGGCAATTGCTGCTATTTTCTGCGGACAGGATAAGGCAGAAGAGATAAAACAGCAAGTGGTATATAAGCAATGATAATTGCAGTCAAAGAGGAGAAACTATGAATATTATTTTATTATCAGGCGGAAGCGGCAAGCGATTATGGCCCTTATCCAATGATGTGCGTTCCAAGCAGTTTATAAAGATTTTCAGAAATAGAGAAAATGAGTTGGACTCCATGCTGATGCGTGTATATGGTCAGATTATGGAAGTGGATCCGCAGGCGCAGGTGACCATCGCTACCAGCAAAAAACAGGTAAGCAGTATCAAGAATCAGTTGGGTGACAAGGTGGGAGTTTGCGTGGAGCCGGAGCGTCGGGATACGTTTCCTGCTATTTGCCTGGCAGCGGCCTATTTGCATGATGTGCAAGGTGTGGGGATGGAGGAGCCGGTGGTGGTATGCCCGGTAGATCCTTATGTTGAGAACACCTATTTTGAGGCACTCAGACAGTTGTCCCGGTTGGCGGCAGAAAGCGACTGCAATTTGAGCCTGATGGGCATTGAGCCTACCTACCCCAGTGAGAAGTATGGTTATATTATTCCTACCTCCAAGGAGCAGGTAAGCAGTGTGGCTACCTTTAAAGAAAAGCCCGATATGGAAACCGCGAAGAGCTATATCTCCCGAGGGGCTTTATGGAATGGCGGAGTATTTGCCTTTAAACTGGGGTATTTACTGGAAAAAGCCCATTCTTTAATTGATTTTCAGGATTATTGGGATTTGTTCAGCAACTATCATAAACAAGATAAAATCAGTTTTGATTATGCAGTAGTGGAACAGGAGAAGGAGATTCAGGTATTACGTTACCATGGACAGTGGAAGGATTTAGGTACCTGGAATACTTTTACGGAAGCAATGGATGAGATGGCAATTGGACAGGCTGTTTTAAATGAGACCTGTGAAAATACCCATGTTATCAATGAACTGAATATCCCTGTTTTATGCATGGGGTGTAAAAATCTGATTGTAGCTGCCAGCGGAGACGGCATTTTGGTATCGGACAAAGAACAGAGCAGCTACATAAAGCCCTTTGTGGATGCCATGGAGCAGCAGGTTATGTATGCAGAAAAATCATGGGGCAGCTTTCAGGTGATGGATGTACAGCCGGAGAGCATGACTATTAAAATCACATTGCTTCCCGGACATCAGTTACATTATCACAGCCATGAACATAGAGATGAGGTATGGACCGTAGTCAGCGGACAGGGGCGTACCATCGTAGATGGAATGGAGCAAAGGGTAGAGCCCGGTGCGGTAATTACCATGTCGGCAGGTTGCAAGCATACAGTGATTGCAGACACAGAATTGAAAATAATTGAGGTACAGTTGGGAAAGAATATAGATGTTAACGACAAGCAGAAGTTTACCTTATGATGAATTGCATATTCCCCTTCTGATGATTCCGGCAGGAAAGGATTATCTTTGGGGTGGCCGCAGGCTTGTAGAGGAGTTTGATAAGTCCTGGGGAGAAGGCGTCTTGGCGGAAAGCTGGGAATGCTCCACTCATCCGGATGGACTTAGCTTTATAGCCAATGGGCCATGGCAGGGAAGGAGTCTGCTGGAATATGTCAATGCTTATCCGCAGGTCATGGGAAGACATGGGGTAAAGGATGCGGAGACAGCAGAGGGTGGGCAATGTGTTCCTGTGCTGGTGAAGCTGATAGATGCAGCGAAAGATTTGTCCATTCAGGTACATCCGAATGATGAATATGCGCGATGCCATGAGAATGACATGGGCAAGACGGAGATGTGGTACGTGTTGGATGCGGAGCCCGGAGCCAGTCTGATATATGGATTTTCTCATGATATTACCAAGGAGCAGTTACGAAAATATGTGGCGGAAGGCAGTATCGGTAGACATGTACAGCAGATTCCGGTACAGAAGGATGATGTCTTTTTTGTACGTCCCGGAACTGTTCATGCCATTGGTGGTGGTGTATTGCTGGCAGAGATTCAACAATGTTCTAATGTGACGTACAGAGTTTATGACTATGACCGGGTAGATACAAAGGGGCAAAAACGTCCCTTGCATTTGGAGAAAGCACTGGATGTGATGGATCGTAAGAGTGCACCGGCAGTGCGCCAGCAACTGCGAGTATTACGATATCGTCCAGGAGTGGCGCAGGAAAGCCTGTGCCAATGTCCGTATTTTCTGGTACATCGTTTGTTGGTGAATGGTGAACATTGTTGGCAGGTGTCGGAGCAAAGCTTTGAGATTTTATTGATGCTGGATGGAGAACTTACCATTGGTCAGGGTACAGATGGGGAATTATGTTTGAAAAAGGGAAATTGTGTTTTTCTGCCTGCGGGAATGGGAGAAATATCCTTGGCAGGGAAAGGGCAGCTACTTAGAATCAGCTGCTAGAAAGGATGGAAATGAAAGAATATATCAAATTGTCCGGGCAGCTGTTGGAGTTTATAGAAAAAAGCCCCAGTAGCTTTCATGTGGTAGAAAATATCTCTCAGAGAATGGAGGCTGAAGGCTTTCAGCTCCTTGCGGAAAAAACGCAATGGAAACTGGAGCCTGGAAGGGCCTATTATGTGAAAAGAAATGATTCTTCCTTAATTGCCTTTCGGATTCCGGAAGAAGCCTGGAAGGGCTTTCATGTGATTGCAAGTCATAGTGATTCCCCTACTTTTAAGGTAAAAGAGAATCCTGAAATGAATCAGGAGAACGCCTATATCAAGCTTAACACAGAGAAATACGGCGGCATGATTATGAGTAGCTGGATGGATCGTCCTCTGTCTGTAGCGGGTAGGGTTGTGATAGAAAAGGATGGAGAACTGGTTTCCTGCCTGGTCAATGTGGATAGGGATTTGCTGGTTATTCCCAGCTTAGCGATTCATATGAACCGGGAGGCCAACAAATCGGTAGAATATAATCCCCAGGTGGATATGTTACCTTTATTTGCGGGAAACGAGGGCAAAGGATTAAAGAGTAATCTGATGGACAAGGTTGCCAAGGCAGCAGGGGTTAAAGCAAAGGATATTCTGGGACATGATTTGTTTCTTTATGTGCGGGAAAAGGGCAGAATTTTTGGTGCCAATAAAGAATTTCTGCTTTCCCCCAAGCTGGATGATTTGCAATGCGTGTATGCGTCTATGGAAGCCCTGTGCCGGGCGGTGCCCAAGGAGTATGTAGCTGTAATGGCTGTTTTTGATAATGAGGAAGTGGGTAGCGGTACCAGACAGGGGGCAGACTCCAGTTTTTTACAGGATGTGCTGTGGCGCATATGTGAAGGCTTGGGAAGGGGAAGTGCAGAGTATCAAAGTGGGTTGGCGGAAAGTTTTATTCTTTCAGCGGACAATGCTCATGGAGTGCACCCAAACCATCCGGAAAAAGCAGATCCTACCAACAGACCTTATTTGAATGGCGGGCCGGTAATCAAATACCATGGTGGACAAAAGTATACTACAGACGGGGTTACCGGAGCCTATGTGAAGAGCTTGTGTTGTAAAGCACAAATACCCTACCAGACCTATACCAACCGCTCGGATGTGGCGGGCGGGTCTACTTTAGGTAATATATCTACTGCTCATGTATCGGTAGCAACGGCAGATATTGGTTTGCCTCAGCTGGCGATGCATTCTGCTGTGGAAACAGGGGGCGTTCGTGATTTGGAATATGGAATGCAATTATTTGAGCATTTTCTCAGGCTGTAATATACAGCCTGTTTCCCATTTTAAATGGAAGATATTTCCTATTTAGCAATTTTTGCAAATTCATTTGAGAAAGTATGGGTTTTGGTAAAAATAACCAAATTACACAAAAGACCAGCCGTTTCAGGGTAAAATACAACAAAAACGTTTTACTTGTACTAGAATTAATGTGCAAAAAATGCGAATGAATTTCTTACGATTTGTGCGAAATGGAATCTTTTGAAAACGAAAGCACAATTTTTGACTATCACATAGCAATTTCTGGTAGGAAGTTGATTTGTAATTTGATTATAATTTGAAATGAAGGTCCTAAGGACGTTCATTTTTGTAAAAAAAGGAGGTTTTTCTCGTGGCTAAGACAGACAGAGCTGCTAAGAAAGCGATTAGAAAGGCGCAGATGCCCCTGGGAAAACATATTATAAGATACTGGAGATTATATGCATTTTTGCTGATTCCTGTTGTTTATTATGTTATTTTCAGATATATTCCCATGGCAGGTAATGTGATTGCATTCAGAAGATTCCGTGCAGGCGGAAGTATCTTCGGTGATAAGTTTGCAGGATGGAGATATTTTGAGCAGTTTATTGCGGATCCTCAGTTCTGGAGAGCATTTAAGAATACACTGTCCCTGAATATTACATATTTGGTGTTTAGATTCCCGCTCACATTGATTTTTGCACTGTTATTAAATGAAATCAGAAATATCCATTGGAAGAAGTTTGTGCAGACGGTTTCTTATCTGCCCCACTTTATATCCATGGTTATCATCGCAGGTATGGTGAGAGAGTTGTTGTCCACCAACGGTCCGATTAATGGTTTGATTGAGGCTATGGGGGGAACTGCTATTACATTTATTTCCTTACCGGAGTGGTTCCCTACCATATTCGTGGGTTCCGGTTTGTGGCAAGGTCTTGGATGGGGTACAATCCTGTATCTGGCGGCTATAGCGGGTATCAGTCCTGATTTGTATGAGGCAGCGGAGATTGATGGTGCCAACCGTTTCCAGAGAGTATGGCATATTACATTGCCTTGTATTTTACCTACCATTACCACCCTGTTGATTCTGGATATCGGTGGTCTGGTTGGTTCCGGTGGTGCCTTCGAGAAGGTATTCCTGCTGTACAATCCTATGACCTATGAGACTGCGGATATCATTTCCACATTGGTATACCGAATGGGTCTGGGCTCCGGTAACTACAGCTATGCGACTGCAATCGGCTTGTTTGAAGGTTTGATTAATCTGGTATTACTGACCTTAGCAAATATCGTATCAAAGAAGACCACTCAGAGTGGCTTATTCTAAGGGAGGTAAGAAACAATGGCAAAGAATGAAGCAACAGTTTCTGTTAGAAAAACGATTAAACTATCTGTTTCTTACAGAATTTTCCTGGTAATCAATACCATTATTATGATATTGATTTCCGCAATTACCTTGTATCCGTTCCTATATCTGGTGGCACAGTCTTTCTCTTCTGAGTCTGCAATTGTGCAGGGACTGGTAAAGCTGTGGCCGGTAGAATTTAATGTAACTACCTACATCAGCGTTATTACGAAGGGTGATTTCATCAGATATTACGGTAATACTATTTGGTATTCCGCTGTGGGTACCTTGTTATCCTTACTGTTTTCAGCAATGCTTGCATATCCTTTATCCAAGCCTGAGCTGAGACTGAACAAATTTTTTACACCCTTTATCATCTTCACCATGTACTTTGGTGGTGGTTTGATTCCTAACTACGTGTTAATGAGCCGTTTGGGCTTGAAGGACAGTACGCTGGCTTTCATTATCCCCGGTTTGATTGGTACCTATTATGTGCTTTTGATGAAGTCCTTCTTCGCAAGCATTCCCAAGGATTTGGAAGAAGCAGGAGCTATCGATGGTTTGACCCATTTCGGTATTTTTGCAAGAATTGTAATTCCTCTTTCCAAGCCCATTATGGCGACCATGACTTTATTCTATATCGTAGGTTATTGGAATAACTGGTTCAATGCGTTCCTGTATTTGGATGAGAAGACCAGATGGCCGGTGGCATATTACCTGAGACAGATTATCAACGGTACTGCAACCAGTAATGACCCGGGTGCGGTGGCGGATGCAGCACAGATTGCTTCCAATATTAAATCCTGCTGTATGGTACTGACAGCGTTCCCGCTGATTTGTATCTATCCTTTCATCCAGAAGTACTTTGTACAAGGTATGATGCTGGGTGGCGTAAAGGAATAATTTATTAACGAAACTATTGCCATAAGGCATTAGCATAACAATTCATTTTATTAAGGGAGGTCTTTTGAAAATGAAAAGAAGATTACTTAGCACTTTGCTGGCATCTGCAATGGTTGTTGGATGTATGACTGCATGCGGTAACGAAGCAGCAAACACCGACGGCAGTAGCGAAGCAGCAAAAGACAGCAGCAGTAATGACACTGTTGTTGAGGAGAAAGAGGACGAATTGGACTATGATTACGGTCTGAACGTAACCTTCCACTCCGATGAACCTGTAGAATATTCCATTTTCTTCTCTGATGCATCTTGGTATGCAATGAAGGATACTTGGCAGACAGAAGGTTTGTTTAAGGATATCCAGGATCGTACCAACGTTAAGTTGAACGTAATTTCTTACGATTCCGGTGACTACAACCAGAAGATTCAGCTGGAGATCAACTCCGGTAAGTCTGCTTACATCATTCCTAAGGTATATGATGAGTCTGCATACGTTGATGGTGGTGCAGTTGTAGCTGTATCCGATTACGTTAAGTATATGCCTCATTATCAGGATTTCGTAGAGAAGTACAACATGCAGGCTGATCTGGATACCATCGTAAAGGCTGATGGTAAGTACTACAGATTGCCCGGTATGTTAGAGGCTCCTGTACAGGATTACACCTTCTTAATCCGTAAGGATTTATTTGATGCAGCAGGCGTTGACGTAGCTGCAATTGAGAAGGATTGGACCTACGAAGATCTGTATGATGCTCTGGTAAAGGTTAAAGCTCATATGGTATCTAAGGGAATTATCACCGAGAAGGACTATGTATGGTCTGATTTGTGGTGTGGTTCTGAAATCACCGATGGTTCCGGTGGTAACTTACTGAAGCTGATGGGTAAGGCTTATGGCGTTAACGCTGGTTGGGCTATCGGCAATGGTATGATTTATGATAGAGATGCAGATGAGTTCGTATTTGGACCTACTACTGACAAGTTCAAAGACTATCTGACCATGGCTTCTAAGTTTGTAGAGGGTGGTATTCTGGATCCCGAGACCTTTACTCAGGACAACCAGACCGCATGTAACAAGTTCTACCGTGGTGAGACCGCACTGTTGTCTGTAAACCGTTCTCAGTATACTTCTTGGATTCAGAATCTGGATGAGCAGCTGGGTGCTGGTAACTACGAGACCTACTTAGCAGTAATGCCTAAGGGTAACAACAACTACGGTCCTGAAAGCTCCAGATTGGAGAATGGTGTTATGATCGCTCAGAAGGCTCTGGACGAGCTGGGTGAGGAAGGCTTCATCAAGATGCTGAGATTCGTTGACTGGATGTTCTACTCTCATGAAGCATATGACCTGACCAAGTGGGGTGTTGAAGGCAAGCACTATACTGTAGCTGCAGATGGCACCAAGAGCTTAATGGATGGTTATAAGTGTGGCGGTTTAGGTATCGCTGGCGAAGAGTCTGATGTAGATATCCGTTTAGAGTGGGGTTATGCAGGTGGTAACTACTGGTATGGTGGTACCATGGCAGAAATGACCGACAACTTCATTCCTCCTATCATGGACTTCTGTAACAGAATGAACGAGTACAGAGATGTAGCTCCTTTGGATCCTACCTATGCTCCTGACGAGTTCGAGAACGAGGAATTGAACATCATGAAGACCAGTGCTGTGGATACTGTAAATCAGTGGTCCTTACAGTTCATCACCGGCCAGAAGGATATCGATACTCAGTGGAACGACTTCGTAGATGCATGTAAGGCAGCTAGAAGTGAAGATATGGCTAAGAAGATCAATGAGATCTACAAGAGAGGCAAATAAGTTTATTTTATAGATTTAATGTCTTCCATAAGTCTGTAAGCACAGACGAATGCAAGGGCTATCCGGAATCGGAAAGAAATTTTCGATTCCGGGTAGTCCTTTTTTCATACAGGAATATTTATTTGAATATATTCAACAAAAAGTGTGTGAAAAGCATGTCTGATAAATTTGAAAATCTATTGAATCTGGCGTTGGAAACTGATGTGGTACAGAGACAACAGTCAAGGTTGCTGCATACCGGATATAATCAGATGGAGCAAACCTGGGAAGTAATAATAAAATATCATGGTAGTCTGGATAGTCTGTCGATTTATGGAATTACAGTAGAGTATTTGATTGCAGGCTATGCCATACTGACGGTCCCGGAAGGTCAAATGGAGCGATTAATTGAGACTGAGGAAGTGGAATACGTAGAAATTCCTAAAAGCTTTTTTTATCAGGTAGTGAATCCTTCTCAAGAGCCTTGTATACAGGGGGTAACTAATCGAGCACCCTTTCTTGGCGGCACCGGTGTTCTTATAGCAGTGTTGGATTCAGGGATTACGATAGAGTCAGGAGAGTTCCAAAAGTCGGATGGCAGTACACGCATTAGGGCTATCTGGGATCAAGGAATTACAAAAGCCATTGGTATTGGTACAGCACCGGAAGGCTTTGGAAAAGGGATAGAGATTACGGGAACTCAGATAAATGAAGTGCTGCAATACCGTCAGGATTTGTCTGATGGCAACATACAGCGTAATGAAAATATGGAGCTGTTATCAGTAGTGGGGAGGGATACTTCTGGCCACGGAACAGCCGTGGCAGGCATTGCAGCAGGTAGCCGCACGGGAGTAGCGAAAGAATGTGAATTGTTGATTGTGAAAATGGATTCGCCTCAGACTGCAGATGTGATGCGTGCGGTTACCTATGCTTTGCAGAAAGCAAGGGAATATGAGATGCCTCTTGTGATAAATCTGAGTCTTGGTAATACCTATGGTTCCCATGACGGATCTTCGTTGGTGGAGCGTTTTTTGGATAATGCGGCAGAGATTGGACGCACAGTAATCTGCGTGGGCTCCGGCAATGAAGGAAGCAGTGGCGGTCATTTTAGGGGACGCTTAGCGGTGACGGATACCCGTGGGATTCCTTTGGTGGGAAATTCAGCCGTTGGAGGACAGGAAGGTCCGGTGAATATTGAAATTGGGGTGGAGCAGTATCAAACGGGGCTCAGTATACAGTTGTGGAAAAATTATCAGGACAGTTTTGATATTTATTTGGAGGCTCCCGGAGGCAGGAGACAGATTTTAGACAGTAATGTAGAGCAGGGAAAATATGAATTTGTATTGGATAATACCAGGGTTTTAGCATATTTGGGCGAACCTTTACCCTATTCGGTGAATCAGGAGGTATTTCTGGACTTGTTACCGGAAGATGGTAATTATATAAACAGCGGTATCTGGAGGCTTATATTGCTTCCCAGGGAGATTAGGGTGGGTGTGTTTTCCATTTATCTACCTTCCTATGTATTGCGCAATCAAGGGACTCGGTTTTTGATGTCCTCTGCTTCAGCTACTTTGACGATTCCCTCAACTGCGGCAAAGGTGATTACCGTAGGAGCCTATAATAGCGAGTTTGAGAGCTATGCTGATTTTTCGGGACGAGGCTTGGAAAATGCAGGAGCGGAGAATATACAGACCATTTGGAACCAAAAACCGGATTTGGTGGCACCGGGGGTAGATATACTGGCACCGGATACTTTGGGTGGCTATACTGCCGTTACAGGGACTTCCTTTGCTACCCCTATTGTCAGTGGCAGTGCGGCACTGCTTATGGAGTGGGGCATTGTAAGAGGAAATGATCCCTATCTCTATGGGGAAAAGCTGAAAGCATATTTGAGAAGTGGTGCAGGAAGTTTGAGAGGGGAAGGGCAGTATCCTAACGCTCTTGTAGGGTATGGTTTGCTTTGTACGTTGAATGCACTGCCTCGCCAGTAATAGGAAGTCTGCAGTATTTAAGCCTTGGAGCATGAAAGAATCCCCATAATGTACCATATAGAGCACATTACGGGGGTTTCATGTTAAAAATATTTTGTTAATATAGGAAAAGGGATTGCTTAGAAGGAAATAATTCCAAATTGTGCAAGAGAGTAAAATACCAGTATTACTATCAGGAACACGGGAGCAATGTACTTAATCATTATTCGGAAAATATAGCGACGACCAAAGGGTTCTCCATTTTTAGTGATTTCATCTTCCAGCACTTTAGTACCTACAAACCATCCAATCAGGATACAGGTAAACAATGCTACAATAGGCATCAATACGCTGTTGGAGATGTAGTCAAAGAAGGTTAGGAAGTCCATTCCCAGAGGTTTGATGTCTTTCCACAGACCAAAGCCAATGGAAGAAGGAACACCTAAAACTAAGGAAATAATATATATGCTTGCCACTGCTTTTCCGCGGCCTAGCTTGAATTTGTCCATAAACATGGATACGATAGCTTCCATTAGGGAAATGGAGCTGGTGACAGCTGCCAAAAATACCAGTACAAAGAATACCAGACCGATGATGCTGCCCTGTGGCATACGATCGAATACCTTGGGGAGCGTCTGGAACATTAAGCCGGGGCCGCTGGCTTTGAGACCGGCCTGTCCCTCAAATACATATACCACCGGTACAATCATAAAACCGGAGAGCATGGCAATCAGGGTATCAAAAAACTCAATATGGTTTACGGATTTGTTTAGATTTACTTCATCCTTTACATAAGAGCCATAGGCTACCATAATACCCATGGCAATACTCATGGAGTAGAACAACTGTCCCATGGCGGCACAAAGGGTTTTAAAGGAAAATTTGGAAAAGTCCGGTAACAAATAATATTTGATACCTTCCCAGGCATTGTCGATAGTGGTCACATAGCAGGCGATAAATATGGTCAGCAGCACCAATACGGGCATCATAATCTTACTCACCAGTTCTACACCTTTTTGCACACCCAGAGCTACTACAACCATGGTGATGGTCAGGAACAGGAAGAAGAAAAACAATGGGGACCAGGTCTGGGAGGTAAAATTGCCGAAATAGGAAGCACCTGCTGCTGCGTTTGCTTCGCCGGTGGCAAAGGCTGTCATGTATTTCATTACCCAGCCGCCGATAACACTGTAATAGGGCAGAATCAAAATAGGTACGATGGCAGATAATATCCCTAAGAACCCAAAATGCTTATTCATGTGTTGATAAGCGGTGATGGAGCTCTGCTTGGTTTTGCGTCCTAACGCGATTTCAAGGATTAAAAGAGAAAAACCAAAGGTCAGAATCAATACCAGATATACCAGTAAAAAAATACCGCCGCCGTATTGGGCTGCCAGATAAGGGAAACGCCATAGGTTACCCAAGCCTACAGCACTGCCTGCAGCGGCCAGTACAAAACCAATGCTGCCGGAAAAACTACTTCTTTCTTGTTTCATGTTACTCTCACTTTCTTCTTTTTTCTTTTCGAATGCATAATCTTTATTATTTTAACATCATACTAAGATGTACGTCAAATAGATATGGATGTAAAGAAAAGGTAAAATTCACATAATTGCGAAGGGATTCCTTTGACATCTCCTAAAAGAATGTTATATAGTAAGGTATATTAGAGAAAGGGTGAAGGATATGAGAAAAACAAAAATCATATGTACCATTGGCCCCGCTTGCGAATGCGAGGAAATACTTACAGAAATGTGTAAGGCAGGCATGAATGTAGCCAGACTGAATTTCTCTCATGGTTCTCATGAAGAGCATCAGAATAAAATAGATTTGATTAAGCGTGTACGTCAGAAAATGGGACTGCCCATTGCCATTATGTTGGATACCAAAGGGCCTGAGTACCGTATTAAGACCTTCGAGGATAAGAAGATTGAATTAGGCGATGGAGATACCTTTACTTTTACTACCCGGGATGTGGTAGGTAATCAGGAGAAGGTTTCGGTTACCTATGAGCATCTGGCAGAGGAACTGTCCATTGGGGACAAGGTCACTGTTAATAATGGTCTGGTGGTATTTGAAGTACAGCAGATCCAGGGAACTGATGTGATTTGCAAGGTAGTAACCGGTGGTGTGCTTTCTGACAGAAAGAGCATGAGTTTTCCCAATAAGGTGCTAAAACAGGAATATCTCAGTCAGCAGGATAAGGAAGATTTGCTATTAGGTATTCGCAATGAAGTGGATTTTGTGGCCGCTTCTTTTGTATCTACCAAGCAGGATGTACAGGACCTGCGTGATTTCCTGGATGCAAACGGCGGGGAAGATATTGAGATTATTGCCAAGATAGAAAATCGTTCCGGCGTGGATCATGTGGAGGAAATTTGCGAGATAGCTAACGGTATTATGGTAGCCCGTGGTGATTTGGGTGTGGAGATTCCTTTTATTGAGGTGCCTTCTATTCAGAAGATGCTGATTACCAAATGTCGATTGCTGGGTACCATTGTCATCACAGCTACAGAAATGCTGGAATCCATGATTCAGAATCCCAGACCTACCCGTGCAGAGATTTCCGATGTGGCGAATGCGGTTTATGATGGATCCTCTGCCATTATGCTATCCGGTGAAACTGCCAGTGGAAAATACCCGGTGGCAGCAGTAAAAAATATGGCGGAGATTGCAGAGTATACGGAGCAGCATATCAGCTATGACAAGCGTTTCTATAAATCGGAGTTTGAAATCCGCAATAACCTGGATGCAGTATCCCATGCTACTTGTGCCATGGCGGTGGATGTCCATGCAAAGTGCATCGTGGTCAGCTCTATTAGTGGCAGAACTGCCCGGATGGTCAGCCGGTTCCGCTGTCCCGCGGATATTATTGGTATGACTACCTCTGAAAAGATTTGGCGCAGATTGAATTTAAGCTGGGGTGTTACACCGGTTTTGACAGAAGCTTTTGAATCTGTTGAGGTATTGTTCTATCATGCCCTGCAGCATGCCAAGGATATATTGAAACTGGAAAAGGGTGCCAATGTGGTGCTTACCGGAGGACGCATTAATGGTCAATCCGGCAATACCAATACCATTAAACTGGAGAGAGTAAAATAAAAGTACCGAAACGAGAAAGTGAGAAGCAAAATGAGTTCTGTTGTGGACAAACTGCGGAAGCATCCTAATTTTATAAAAGCATTGTTGTTGTCATTGTTGCCGCTTTTGGCCTGTGTCATTCTTTGCGGTATCGACGGGAAAATGATATGGGATGTGTACCTTCCGTTATCTGAGTGGAATGACGAAATATTCTACTACAAGCAGGTGGAGGCGATGGTGGAGTATGGAATCCCGCAGGGTTATTTCGGCTTTGATGAAAGTAGGGCCCCATATGCTTCCTTTGGAGCATGGAATCCGCTGGTATTAATTCCCTACGTCCTATGGGGCTGGATTTTTGGTTGGAACCTGTTGTCACCAATCTTGTGTAATATTGTTCTGCTTATGGCAGCAGTATTTGGGTATGTGCTTTTGGTCAGACCGGATAAACGGCAGTGCTTCGCACTGGTGGTGCTATATATGGCGTCTATGTTTACGACCAGATATTGTCTTAGTGTTATGGCAGAAGCAATACTGATGTTTTACGGAATCCTATTTCTGGGCTTTTGTATCAGCAATAGGCGTGAGGCGAAAAAATATAAGCTGTTTTGGGCTATTTTCATGGTGGTGCAGTTGGCATTGATTCGTCCTTACTTACTTACGCTTATTTTGTGGCCCGCTTATGAAATTTATAAAAAGAGTAAATGGAAAGCCTGTGGGATAGTTGTCATCACCGGAATAGGAAGCATTGGATTGTATTTTGCCATAGTGGGAACAATCTGTGCTCCCTATTTTAGAAGCTTAATTAATACCGATTGGATTAAGACTTTTTTCTGGGCAGGACCCTGGGAAGGCATCAAGTTTACCATAAAGCAAATATTGGATGCCGGACTGGAATATCTGGGAATGTGTCTGGACGGAATACGCGGAGTGACGGAGCGTCACGGACTGGCGTTACAATTCCTTGTGATTTTAGTGGTTTTATGTGTGCAGACCATTATTGAACTGGTTAAAAAGAAAAAGGATTTATATCAGCATTTGTTACTGACCATAAGCTTTGGAGGCTCTCTGCTTGCGTTACTTTTGTTGTATCAGCTTCATGCAGGTGGCAGACATTTGATGCTGTTTGTTACCATGGGTGTATTTATTATCAGTCACATGGAAGGTAAACGGATGGGCAAGGTGGTTGTGACGGCGGTGCTTTTGGCCTTTGCCTTTATACAGATGCCGGATAGAACGTTATATGAGCGGGTACCCTATGAAACAGAGACAGCCCACGAGGAATATATGCAGTTAAAGACAGCACTGGAAGAGGGAATGGAGCTTAAGACGGAAGAGGTGCCTTCCTTTGATAATGCGATTATCTGGACCATTAGTGATATGGTAGAGGGAGAGAGCCGGGAAACCTATTGGCAGCATTTGTATGCAGTCCCTGCCGGATTTGGTATTAACTGTTGTAGCGATGGCTACGTGAAACATAATTTTGAAACGCTTCAGTGCCGCTATATTATGATCCCTTGTGACGGAGATCTGGAAGAGATGTGCAAGGCCGCCGGAAAAGCGGAAGTGGCCAGAACTGAAAAGACCGTAATTTACGATTTGAAATAAAAATTATAATTTAGAAATAAAGGTGTTGACAAAAACACAAAAGGTGGATATAATAAAATGTTCCGTCAAATATGCCTGTGTTCTTTCGATGGCAGAGGTGCCAGAGCGGCGAAAGCCCGAGAACAATGTAACTGTAAACCTAACCTACATTTACCAAGGAGGCAGTTATTTATGAACAACAAAATTGAATATCCCGTAATCAACCTGAAGGCAACAGGGGAGCGGATTTGCCAGCTACGCAAGGCCCGGGGCATCAAAGTCCTGGACATCAGCGAGTACATGGGCTTTTCCGAGCCGCAGGCGGTCTACAAGTGGCAAAGGGGCGAATGCCTCCCTACACTGGACAACCTGTTTGCACTCAGTAAGCTGTTTGCGACACCCATGGAGGACATCCTAGTCTGCGAGGACGGGATGTCCTCTGTTTTTTATCCCTTTTTTAAAATAAACCTGTAGTTCTGCTTCCGGTCCGCTTCTTCCGGCCATCCCCCTTCCCCGCCCACCTTCCACACAGGGGTTCTTCGTACTGTCTTGGTTGAATTTTCAACAAATGCACCTTGCGGTAAGGGACGGTGTCTTTTACCGTATGAACATTGCCCGCCTGCTGTATGCTCCATAAAGACAGTGTGTAAGTCAAGGCACAATGTTCGAGGGAAATATACTTCCGCGTGCATACGTTTCGTGCCATCAGCCCACTAAGTAAACGCGGGGAGAATGGCGCAAGGGACAGGCACGCGCACAAAGGTAAACAACTGGCAAAGCCAGTTGTATTCCATGGTACCTCTTGCGCTCATTCGACATCCATGTCGAATGTCCTTGTAGCATAAGCGTTTGCTAAGTGGGCGGTATGGACACTCCACTTGTCATGCACGTGGAAGTATATTTACCCCAGAACATTGTTTGCCTATGAAAGGAGCTGTCTTTATAGGGCATATTGCAGGCGTAGGCAATGTCCATCGTATAAAAGACACCGTCTATAACCACTACCGCAAGGGCATTTGTTAGAAAATTCCCAAGACAGAGAGCGAAACCCCTGTGTGGAAGGTGGCCGGGGGAAGGGGCTGGCAGGCGGGAAGGACCGGGAAAATTGAACTACAGGTTCATTTTAAAGAGGGTATGGGATGCGTATAATAAAGTTACGAAGCAGGGGAATGGAAAAGCCGATGGAGGTGGCTAATATGTGTCAGATAGAATTTTGTTTTAACTGGAATTGTTTTACGGAGATACAGTCGGAAGGAAGAAATCCGGTTAGGATAGTGGAAAAAGAAGTTTTGCGCCAGGGGAAATATCCGTTGGTAAAAAGTGATAGTCACTCTTTGACAATGGATGTGGGAGCAGATGATAGGGAGACGGTAAAAGAGTGGCTGGAGCAACTGACCAGGGAGCAGTTCCCGGAATATATGCCACATGAAAAGGAAGGATTTTGGCTGGCAAAGCCAAATAGGATACAAAGCTTCCGGACAGGGGCTTCAGAAGAATGTAAGAAGCCTACTCGGAAGGTGGAACCTGCGGAGCAAAAGGTACAAGAGGTTGTTGCAGAAAAGCAGGAGGAACAACCCAGAAGACTTCCGAAGGCCTTGGAGGGGTATCTGGAGGAATGGTGCAAGGTGGTACCCAGATTGAAGCAGACGGATAATATGGAATGTATCTGGAGCCGGAATCTGATGGTGGCCATGGATGAAGGGTATGGATGGAAGGAGTTTGTTGAGCGAATGGCAGCTCCTTTAATAGCAGCCAGTGGTTACAGCCACATGCAGCCGGCAGATGTAATTAAAAGGATGAAGGTAACTTATCCCAGTGCACCGGATAAAAAATTCGATTCTTGGGACCGGCTGCTGGACAGAGCGGCGGAATTGCAGCATGATAACCAGCGAAGCATAAAGCGAATGATTTTTCTTGTTGATTTGAGTCAGTGGCGTTGGGAATTACGTACCGGTAAGGTGCGGGAGTATCTTAATGAATTGACCGGGTTGGCTGATAATTTTATATGCATGTTCCAGGTACCGTATATAGGTGAAACGGAAATGGAGGAACTGACCCGGCAGATGGAAGGGGAACTGGGAATCAAAACGCTTTCCGTGCCTCCCTTCAGTAAAGAGGAAATGCTGGAATATGTAAAGAAGGGTGTAGAGGGTAGTGGATTTTATTGGACAACGGAAGGAGAAGAGGCCTTAAAGGACTGGCTGTCCAGAGAGAGAGAAAGCTTTCAAGGCTTACGGACTTTGAACAAGATGATTCACAATTTGATTTATGGCCTGGTGTTACATAAGCCGGAGGACGAACGGCAGATTCATAGGGCGGATGTGGAAAGGGTCATTCCTCGTCAGAAAGAATACAGGGAGCCTTATAAGAAACTGGAGGAATTGATAGGACTTGAAGATGTAAAGCGTCAGGTACGGCAGCTGGTCGTTCAGATGAAGACCCAGCAGGAGCTTCGAAATGCAGGTAAAGAGGTGGAAAAACCCACCCTACATATGATGTTTACAGGAAATCCGGGAACCGGCAAGACCACAGTAGCCAGAATTGTGGCTCAGATTATGAAGGAAGAAGGGGTTCTTAGCAGGGGGCAGTTCTTTGAAATCAAAGGCAGGGATCTGTGTGGCAGATTTGTGGGAGAAACAGCTCCCAAGACTTCCAACTATTGCCGGGATGCGCAAGGGTCGGTGCTTTTTATTGATGAGGCCTACGGACTTTGTCAAAACAGAGGGGGGAATGATTATGGCAGAGAAGCTTTGAATACCCTGATTACGGAAATGGAAAATCACCGGGAGGATTTCTGCGTAATCATGGCAGGCTATGAGAATGAGATGCAGGAATTAATGGAAATGAACAGTGGTTTGGAGAGTCGGATTCCCCATCAGATCAAGTTTCCTAATTATTCTCGGGAAGAGATGAAAGAGATTTTCTTCAAAATGATGGATGGGGTATTTGAGTATGAACAGGAGCTGCCTGTAGAGGTGGAGCGTTTCCTGGAGGATTTGCCGGATGAGCTGTTACAAAGTGACAGCTTTAGCAATGCCAGAATGGTGCGTAATTTCTTTGAACGGATTTGGGGAAAGGCAGCTTATCGAAAACACATAAACAAGGAAGAGGAACTTACAATAAAGAAGGAGGACTTATGGGCTGCCCGGGAGGAACGGGAATTTCGTGAGCTTACCGGAGGAGGACAAAAGAAACGACATAGTATCGGTTTTTAAAACATTAGGCAGATGGTCGCAGATGCGACAGAAAGAGAGGCTTTTATGCAGAAAGAATTCATGATTGAGAAGGTAAGAGATTATTTGGAAAAGGATGAATGGAAGTATGAATATAATCCTTCGAAGGAAATCATTCGTACAGGAATGGGATTAAAGTCCAAGCTGGGACATATCCAGATTTTTTTCCTTTTTGGGGAAAAGGGTTACACCGTGGTGGCATATCCTCCAGTGAATGCCGGAGTGGAAGAACGTCAGGAAACCATGGAATTTATTACAAGAGCCAACTGGGGACTGAAAAACGGCAATTTTGAGATGGATCTATCAGACGGACAGGTGCGTTACAAATTGCATGTGAATACACAGGAGCAGGAACAACTGCCGGAGGTGATTGTTAGGGAGAGCTTCGGCGTGCCGATTCTGATGTTTGAACGCTACGGGGATGGATTGGCGGCAGTGATGATGGGATTCTCCGATGCAAAAACTGAGGTTGAAAAGGCAGAAAGGGAGTAGGGCTTATGAAGGGGTATGAATATGCAGATTGCATAGCGGACGGAAAACAAATCCGGGATTGGGTGCAGTCGGATCAGGGAATGGTAGATTATGAAAAGAGTAAATTTGGTGTCAATGTAAGCAAGGTTAAGGATTATGTCATATTTGATTTGGGAGATTATGAATATGATGACAGTGTAAATGTTACCAAATATCATAATGGCTTGGATTTGTCACGGGTAGCAGGCTGTATAAAATACAATACACCCTATGGTGGTATGAAGCTCATTACTGCCATCAATGGAGATGATTATGTAAGAGTCTTTTACGGCAGTTTTGAAGAAGCTACCATACAGGACTTTGTGTTGTACTTTTTACAATTGCTGGATGGGGATATCTATATCAGTGATTACAATTACCGTGTATATGCAAAGGGGCGCAAACCATCCGGTCAGGAGGAGTGGGAAGCGGCGGTGCACGCATTGTATGAAAAATGCAGAAAGAGATAACATAAATAGCCCCTTGGAATAGGCGGAGGATTTCGGAGTATCCGTACCGGGCCTGTTCCAGGGAACTTGTATTTGGTAAAAGAAAAACTAGTATTCTTCTTCTGTTAAGATGCGGTTTCTTACAGCGATACCGTTGACCTCCACATTGCCGTCCAGAGCAATGACCAGACATTCACGGCCATTAATGTTGCGGGTTTCTACCAAATCGGTACGCTCCGGATTAATTTTAATGACCACATCGGGAGTCTTTACTTCGAAGCTTCTGGTGTTTACCACATTGCTTACCTGCAGGGTGGTGCGTTCACCGGCGGTTTCATCGTAATGGCGGTCAAATTCTGCCATGCGTTCGTTATTTACACCGCTATTAGCAAAGATGGTTTTCACTTCGTTTTTATCCAGTACCAGAGGGGCTGGATCTTCACTGTGCTCAGCAATGAGCTCATTAATTTGCTCGTGGATATTTTTTACGATTTCAATATCGCAGTCTTCACCCAGAGTCTCTTCCACCAGTACCTGGAAGGTCTCCTTCTGGATACCGGCAGTCATGGGTAAGGGACAGCCCAACAGTTCCTCTACAAAGGTCTCCTTCAACTCGTCACAATCCTTGGAGTAATACATGGTACTGTGTAAATCACTGCTGCGGTCATTGAAAGCGGGGAATAAGAATCCATGCTCAGGCATTTCTACTACCCAGTCACGGATACGGTTCTGGAAGGCATTTTCCACAGCGTTGTAGCTAAGACCGGGTTTGGACAGATTTACAGGACAGATGCATGCCAGGATGTATTCGTAGACTTCATCGGAAGCATCGTCCATGTCGATACCGTCGGTGGCCCGACCGGGTACATCATAGGCATCATGAATCAGTAAAATCAAGTAATTTCCTACGTATTCATAGCTTTGGATGATTTTATCATAAAAGGCATCTAACAGCTCATCGTCCTTCAGCTTGCTGTCTCGCAGGCGAAGTAAGAATTCCTGGGTGCCACCGTCTTCCTCGCTTTGCAGGGGGAATTCCAGGGTCAGTGCATTCTTTCCGGGAGTGCCGGATAGGGATTTCCGTAATATTTCAAAATACTTAAACATTTCCTCCTCGGGAAGGGAGAGAAAGGCCTGACGGAACAGAGTCTTCTTATTTTTCTCACCGTCCACATAGCAGCCGCAGATGCGGTCTATGGAGCAGTTGCGCTGGGTAAAAAGCTTTTTCAGTTCTGATAATTCCTGTTTAATCATAGTATTTTCCTCGTTTACTTAATCATTCTCCGGCATTCGGGAGAAAAGAGAGAATCCGCGAAAAAGGGAGAACGCTTTTAGTATATAACAAAAAAATCCCAAGAACAAGTGCAGTACTTTGAAAAAAAAGAGAAATTAGTGCGAAAACTTACGATGCGTTGGGCTTGCTGGGAGCGTACGGGAATATTATAATAAGAAAGCAGGTTTTGGTAGTTTTTGGCGTAAGGGCAGAGCCTTTCGCAGAAACGGTTGAATCTTTTATATGTAGCTGAAAATTGTACCCGAAAGAAGGGGAATTCCCGTATTTTTAGAAAAATACGGGGGAAAGATAGGGTACGGAAAGGGATTAGGTAACAACATGGAACAGCTAAACATCACAGCTACAAAGGATAATGAAAGAATATACAGAATTTTGGGAGATTTATTAAGTACCAACAAGGAGTTTCAGATTATGATTACGGTGCCCTCCGAAAAGGAGCGTCAGGAGCTTCTGGCAGCATCACAGCCTACAGGGGTGGTAAAGGCGGAGGTAAAGGAGCATGATTTGGAGCAGGACGTGACCAATATGATTCATGATATCGGAGTGCCGGCACATATTAAGGGGTATCAGTATTTGCGTGAAGCGATTATGATGTCCGTGGAGGACCCCACTATGATTAGTGCCATTACCAAGATTTTGTATCCTACTATTGCGAAGAAATTTCAAACCACATCCAGCAGAGTGGAAAGAGCCATTAGGCATGCCATAGAGGTGGCTTGGAGCAGAGGCAGAATGGAAACCTTGGATGGGCTATTTGGTTATACCATTGATACAGGGAAGGGAAAACCTACTAATTCCGAATTTATTGCCTTAATCGCGGACAGAATCCGCTTATCCTACAGAAAATAACGCATTTACAGAGAAAATTAAGATTTTTGTCCTTTTAACATCGGTCAATATGTTGTATAATAAAAATGATAATGGCACAAAATGTATTTTTGTACCGTAAAGTGTGATATGGAGAATCAGGAGGTTCAAATGAAGAAAATTCTGTTTGTTGCATCCGAGGGAGTACCTTTTATTAAGACCGGCGGTTTGGCCGATGTGGTAGGATCTTTGCCCAAGTGCATAGATTCCAGATATTTTGACGTGCGTGTGATTTTACCCAAGTATAAATGTATGAAGCCTGCAATGCAGGAGAAGCTGCAATATGTGACTCATTTCCAGATGGATTACAATTGGGGCAGTGCCTATGTAGGCGTATTTGAGGCTGTAGAGGACGGTATTCATTATTATTTCATTGATAATGAAGAATATTTCAGTGGTCCCAAGCCTTATACGGATGATCCCAGATATGAGATAGAACGCTACGCTTATTTTTCCAGAGCGGCATTGTCCATTTTGCCGGCTATTGATTTTAAGCCGGATGTGATCCATTGCCATGACTGGCAGACCGGCTTGATTCCGGTATATGTGAAGGAGGTCTTTAACGGCAATGAGTTCTATCAGGGCATTAAGACTGTATTTACCATTCACAATCTGAAATTTCAGGGCAGATGGTGCATCGATCAGGTAAAGGGCATCGTAGGTTTGCCGGACCAGTTCTACACCTCCGATAAGCTGGAGGCTTACGGGGATGTGAATCTGTTAAAGGGTGGTCTGGTGTATGCAGATGCTATTACTACTGTAAGTGATACCTATGCGGAGGAGATTAAGACCGCATTCTTCGGCGAGGGCCTGGATGGTCTGCTCTGTGCCAGAAGCGGTGACTTGCGCGGTATTGTAAACGGCATTGATTATACGGACTTTAATCCTGAGACAGACCCTCATATTGTAAAACAGTATGATGCATCTAATTTCCGTAAAGAAAAGATTAAGAATAAACGTGCCCTGCAGGCGGAATTGGGACTGAAGCAGGACGATAAGAAGATGATGATTGGTCTGGTATCCCGTCTGACGGACCAGAAGGGTCTGGATTTGATTGCCTATGTAATGGATGAATTATGTCAGGATGATATCCAGTTGGTAGTACTGGGGACCGGCGAGGAACGTTATGAGAATATGTTCCGTCACTTTGCATGGAAATACGGTGACAAGGTATCTGCGAATATTTTCTATTCGGATGCATTGTCCCACAAGATTTATGCAGCATGTGACGCATTCCTGATGCCTTCTTTGTTTGAACCATGCGGCTTAAGCCAGCTCATGTCCCTGCGCTATGGTACACTTCCCATTGTCCGTGAGACAGGTGGTCTGAAAGATACGGTACAGCCATATAATGTTTATGAGGGTACCGGTACAGGCTTTAGTTTTGCAAACTACAATGCCCACGAGATGTTACATACCATCCGTTTTGCAGAGGAAGTATATTACAAAAAGAAACGCGAGTGGAATAAAATCGTGGACCGTGCTATGGCAGCAGACTTCTCCTGGAGTGTATCTGCTAAGAAATATCAGGAAATGTATGATTGGTTGATTGGATAGTTTTCATCGGAATTATTACTAAAGGACAAACAGATGACAGAGCGTAATCGTAGAAGTGATAATTTCATAATGCAGGCAGGCATACTTGCTACGGCAGGTATTATCAGTCGGATTATAGGGCTCCTTTACAGGAGCCCTTTAACGGAAGTAATC
The DNA here is from genome assembly GCA_017473445.1 of Lachnospiraceae bacterium. Lineage (GTDB taxonomy): Bacteria > Bacillota > Clostridia > Lachnospirales > Lachnospiraceae > Acetatifactor. The sequence goes on along the minus strand of JAFUKS010000247.1, from coordinate 6,345 downwards.
GGTGAGGTAGGTATGGGATATTACCAGGCCGCTTACAGCTTTTATTCTATTGTGCTGTTGATTTCTTCCTATAGTATTCCTGCGGCTATTTCCAAGGTTATAGCAGAAAAGCTTGGACGCCGGGAGTATCGCAATGCCCATAGGGTTTTTTTGTGCGCCATGGGATATGTGCTTGTGGTGGGACTCGTTGCCAGTTTGTTTCTGTATTTTGGGGCCGGTCTTTTTGTAAAGCCGGAGGCCATAGGGGTACTTCGGGTATTTGCACCTACCATTTTTATTTATGGTATTCTGGGAGTCCTGCGTGGTTATTTCCAAGCCCACAAGACCATGGTCCAAACCTCCTGCTCTCAGGTCCTGGAACAGATAGCGAATGCAGTGGTAAGTATTCTGGCAGCATATTTGCTGATTAAGTCTGCTATGGGTACCATGGAGATACCGATGGATGAGGCAGGACAGGTGACCCGTGCTTCCTATGGTGCCATGGGTAGTGCTCTGGGTACCGGTGCAGGTGTATTGGTGGCACTTTTGTTTATGGCCGGTATCTATGCATTGAATAAGGGCGTGATTCATCGCCGGATTGCCCGGGATAAGCACACGGAAGTGGATTCCTACGGAGATATTTTGCGGACCATCACTGCAGTGGTGACACCGTTTATTCTTAGTACGGCTGTTTATAATTTAAGTACTTCCCTGAATACGGCTCTTTACACAAAGCTTCTTCCGGCCATAAAAGAAATAGAAGGGATGACCATAGATTATAATTGGGGTATCTTTTCAGGTCTGGCATTGACCATTTCCAATATTCCCATTGCCTTTGCTTCTGCCATGGCGTCAGCTATGTTGCCTTCTGTAGCCCAGACGGTGGCTGCGGAGCGTTCCGAAGAACTGCAGGGCAAAATCAGTATGGCTGTGAAGACCATCATGATTATTTCCATTCCCTGTGGGGTGGGATTGTTTGTTTTGGCAAAGCCATTGGTCTTTCTGTTGTTTCCCCGATCGGATGCGGTGGTGACCCTGGCAGGTAAGCTTTTGATGGCTTTGGCTGTGTCAGTAATTTTCTATGCCCTGTCTACCTTGAGTAATACGGTGCTCCAGGGACTGGGTAAGGTAAATGTACCCATTATCAATGCCGGAGTTGCTTTGGTGGTCCAGACGGTAGTGGCGGTGCTGTTACTGGCCTTTACCGGTGCGGATATTTACGCCATTGCCATTGCCAATGTGGTGTACTCCGGTGCCATGTGTGTGCTGAATCAGTGGTCCTTGTACAAGGCCATCGGTTATAAGCAGGAATGGATACATAGTTTTCTGCTTCCTGCTTTGGCAGCAGTATTCATGGGTGGTAGTGCCTATGTGGTGTACGAGGGATTGTATCTGTTGACCGCTTCCATGCGTATCTCCGTGATACCTGCGGTGATTGTGGCAGTGGCAGTGTACTTTGTGGCATTGATTAAGCTGAGAGGCCTGACGGAAGAAGAAATGCGCAAAATGCCTAAGGGTCATATGCTGGTGAAGCTGGCGAAGAAGTGTCGATTGTTATAGGATGATAGGTGAAAGCTGTTTTCATATTGACCAATTGGTCGGTGGAAGCAGCTTTTTCAGAGTATGATATCAGAAGAAAGAAATATAGGAACTAGACAAAAGTTTGATAAGAACGTAGAAAGAAAAGATTTGGGAGAGCATACTATGGAGTTTAAAGGAAAAAAATTAGAAGATATTATCGTGACCCTTCCGTTTGAAGATGGAACAAGCATGGAATGCGGAGTTTACTCTTATTTTGAAGTTAATAATAAAAAATATTTTGCATTACTTCCACTAAAAGGAGAAAAACAATTAGATTTTTCTCAAAGCTATATGCTTTATGAGGTGGAAGAGGATGAGGAGAGTAATCCTATCGTTATGTATATAGAGGATAATATAGAATATGCTGTTGCAGCGCAATATTTTTCAAATCAGTTGTCAAAGAAGTAAATAGATGCTGAAAATTTGAAGATGTAAAGCTGAGGTGAGTTTGTTGCGCGTTTACCTGATCGAATATGGAAAAAGTAAGATTGATCGGGGAAAAAACAAAGGGAATCCCCAACTGACCTGTAAAAAAGCAAGCTCAGTCGGGAAGCTAGCAAGAAATGTAACCGATTGGATTGAGAAAAAGTGATTTTAGTCGGGGAATGAACCTTGTAACTTCCAAGTTGCAGAGATTCGTATACTTTGAATTTTAAGGACAAAAGGGTGCAGGAATACGTATAGGAGTGACGTATGGTGCAGCAATATGTATATAATGGAAAAAGTGAAAAAGACTTTTATTTGGAATTTATTCATAATGTAAGATGTGATTATTTCAAGGAACCAACAGATGACCGCGAAGTGGATGAACCGTATGGTGTAATCATTGTTCCAAAAGATTATGATACAGACTGGATGGCCTATCGTAATTTCTATTTGGGGTGGAAAGTTGTCATTTCGCCCGTTGCAGAGCGGTTTATAAAGCGAAACACTAGAAATTAAGCGATTAAAATATGGGGCTTATGAAGAGAAAGCAACAAACTTTGAATTGAGTAAGCTCTTATCAAATAAGAGATTGTTGGAAGTCTACCCATAGAGATTTTTTTATCCTTTGCTGGGCAGATAATTAGTCTGTTTTGAAAGTATGCTTCTTACCACAGGCGTAGCTCAAGCCCCTTATGGGCAGATAAATGAACGGATTTATGGCTTAATTTACTAATAATCTCTAATTTTTTCTTACCATAGAACACATAAAAGAGTGAATGGGAAGAAATGAGTTTAATAATCAATGGATATTTATACCCATGGAACAAAAAATATAGCACTGTGGTAAGAAATATGATGGTTGTACAAATTTGAATTCTCACTTGAGGTGTTTTTAGGGATTTAATAACTGTTATATTTTGTTATAAAAATCTCGGCAAACCATTGAAACCACTAAGGTTTTGATGGGTGTCATATTCATCACATCTTGTATCGTCTTATATCGTTCCAATCTCGTTTATGACTGCTGATAAGGGAAAAAATAAGGGAAAGAAAATCCCATAACAACTTATAATAAATTATAAAAATGACTGTTGGAACTGGACGAAATGCTTATAATACATTTTTATGCAAGGACTATGTGAGCTGAGGAGATACACAAAACACTTGAAATCGGCTACGAGGTCATTGCGGACAGTACGCCGATTTCAAGTACCATGTTTGAGTGTAGAATAATCTGCGTTTTGTTTACACAAAAGAACTTCAATTTTACAAAAGGGGGGCATAATTATCGTTTATTACTTAACGATAAAAGCTCAGCCATACAGCAGAGCGAAGTTAAATATCGTTCTGTTATACCATCATAGTGGGAACCTTTCTTATTGAACATATGCTGCTCACTTTACTGAGCAAAGCTGAGAAACAGGGCGAGGGCAACCATACCGCACATGAGAAACATCCAAAAACTGCTGATGATTGTTGAAACTATATTTACCGCGCGCCGACTGTCACGGCTTTTAACACAGATAATGGAAAGTATCAACCCTGCGAAAACAGATAGGATATTAAATCCAGCCCATGTGGAACGCACCTCATCTGTCAATGTAATTTGGAATAAAACCGGAATAAAGGTTGCTAATGGCAAGACGCTGATAACCAACGCTACCACACTCAATTTTTGTAATTTCTTATTTTCCATAATGTCACCTCATTTCCTTTTTTCCAAAGCGTATTACTGCTACTCCAAACACCAAAGCAAAGATTGCAATGGCGCATGGTAAAAACGGAAACAATTCAAATCCTGTGCTTACCCCTGTCGTCGTGAAATTATGCAAGGAGCAGGAAACCAAATAACCGCTGTAACAGTACGGATATACAATCCAAAACGGGGTATTTGCGACCAACACTCCGGGAATAATAAGGAATAGATTTAAGCCAACGGATAACAATGTCTTATCAAAAAGCACGATAATCGCCCACATTGTCGCCACGCTCGGAAGCATGGTAAGAAACAATCCGGTACACCATTTCAACAAATACAAAAGCGGCAATGTTTCCGTAATTCCCGTACTGTTTGTTGCAATTAATCCTGCTACCACAAATACAACGAGAAATACCACCATTTCCATAAATAGATAAAACAGCAGTACACAAAACTTTGCAACAGAAAGCGCATACTGGCTAACAGGTAACGCTAACATTTTCAATACACCGTTATTTCCTGTTTCCCGTCCTGCAAGCATTACGCAGACTACAATCATGCTGAATGGAAGCAGATAGTAGGAATAGACTAATGCACTTTGAATAAACATAGCTGCCCATGTGTTTGTATATTCTGGGGTAAAATAACTGTGTAGATTAGCCACACCGGATGTAACAACAAGCAACGGTGCAATGAAAATCAAAGGAACGATTTTTCCTCGCTTGACTTTCATGAACTCGATTTTAAGCAATTCTAAAAAACTCATTTTCCATACCTCCCTATTCGTAACGAAGTTTTTTAGCTGCCCACAATCCAGCACATAAGAAAAGGATTGTTTCAGCCACAGATACAAATACAACGATAATATCCGGCTGCGCACTCATGGCAACAGCAGGCTTTAGCATAACCACAAAAGGGTGTACGCAGAGCCACACAACATCGGAAGTAGTCAATGCCATACCACTTAAAAATCCTGTAACACCAATACCCAACGGCATCCACATATTTTCAAATCGAGATGATATAAAAAGCATAAATGACAACACTGGCATTGATGTAATAAATGAATATCCGGCAAAGGATATTAAAGTGTGGGCTTCAAATGAGCCTTGTGGCAAATCTGTTACACCGATTTGGGCAAGAGCCATATTTTGAAAACAAATTGCCACCAAGAGCATAACTGTTAAAATTAGAAACTTGCAAAAATACATTGTAGGAACACTCATGGGCAGCATATACATCTTTTTGACTGCGCTTCCTTTAAATTCCATGTTGTAGATCATACAGGCTGCGATTATAATACTGAACATATTTAAAACCATAATCATTCCGTAAAGTTGTGTAAGTAAAACATCCATAGGAGCTAACGGCAAGTTTAGTAACGTATCCTTTCGGATAAGAAAATTGACAAAGGCGTATGCTGCACCCAGAATACCTACAGCAAGAATTAAAGGAATAACACCTGTCCTCTTTCCTTTTCTAAGTTCGATTGCAAGCGTCCTCATAGTTTTGCCCTCTGCTTCCTATTCTGGTTATCCTCTTCAATCATTGACAAGAACATATCTTCTAGATTATTCGCCGAAAACCCGGATTGTAATGCGTACCCGCGCAAGTCATCTAAACTACCCTCAAATAGCATGCGTCCGTGATTTAGTATTCCAATATCGTTTGCCATCAACTCGATTTCAGACAGCATATGTGAGGAAATAAGAATCGTACAATCATATAGTTCCGGCAGAGACTTAATCAGATTACGGATTTCGTGTATGCCGGACGGGTCAAGACCAGTAGGAGGCTCATCAAGAATAAGAATCGGCGGTTTGCCAAGTAATGCTCCGGCAAGTCCTAGTCTCTGCTTCATGCCGAGGGAATACTTCTTTGCAAGACGGTCACCAAACTCCGTAAGACCGACAAGCTCCAATGCATCCTCTACTGCACTTTGAGGCAGTCCTAGAATACGTCTGATAATATCAAGGTTTTCCCTGCCTGTCAGATTTGCATAGAAAGATGGGGACTCAATGAATGAGCCGATTTCTTTAAGAATGGAAATACGGTCAGCCGGGAACTGTTTCCCGTCGATTGTGAAGCTGCCTTTTGTTGGGGCTGTCAATCCCAAAAGCATTTTCATGGTTGTAGACTTTCCTGCTCCGTTCGGGCCCAGAAAACCGTAAATGCTCCCTTTCCGAATATGAAGCGAAATGTCATTGACAGCGACAAAGGATTTATATTTTTTTGTCAACTGTTCTGTTGTGATCATATAGTCCATAGCATTATCTCCTTTCGATGTCTCTATGGTACATCACCAACCTGACTGCTACATTCTCTCATCCTTACTTTTACCTTACTTTTTCTTTGAGATAGCTGACTTATAGACGTGCTGTGATATAATAAAAAACACTGGAGGTATGCAAATGGATAATACATTTTTACATAACAAAAAACTCCTGCTAGTGGATGACGAGCAGGAATTGCTAAAAATGGTAGTGAACATTTTGAAAGATGCTGGGTTTACCAATGTATTTACTGCAATGACCGTCAAAGATGCAGTCCTTGCTGCAAAAGAACAAAAGCCAGATCTTGCGGTATTGGATGTTATGCTGCCTGATGGAAATGGCTTTTCTTTAATGCGTCAGCTTCGAGACTTCACAGATATACCGATT
>JAFUKS010000246.1 GCA_017473445.1 Lachnospiraceae bacterium | reverse complement strand
TTTGGTTGATGAAGCAGAGGTATTAAAGGGCATTGCAGCAAAGAAAATCCGTTGCTATGTAACAGATTTCCCCAATACTACCACTGCAGGCCAGGATGGCTGCATCGTAATCCCTCACCTGGGCGCAAGTACCGAGGAAGCAGAAGATAACTGTGCAAAGATGGCTGTAGACCAGATGATGAACTATCTGGAGAACGGTAATATCGTAAATAGTGTAAATTATCCTAACTGTGATATGGGTGTATGTAACAAGGCTGCAAGAGTAGCTATTTTCCATACCAACACTGCTAATATGATTACCAAGTTTACTGCTTGCTTTGGTGATGCAGGTATCAATATTACCGATATGACTAACAAGTCCAGAGGTGAAGTGGCATATACTATGATGGACTTAGAAGCGGTTCCCAATGCGGATATGATTTCTAAGCTGAGTTCTATCGACGGTGTATTCCGTGTACGCGTGGTAAAAGGCTAAATAGAATAAAACAAGTATAAAGCCCTGAGGTGCAAATACATCTCAGGGCTAAATTTATGGGTATTTATCAATTTACTTATGTTCATCCAAATAGAGCTGAACTCGGCTGTGAATCATGTCAGCAGCTTCACGGGAGCTTCTTAATCCGGCAAAATAGGTGCTGGCTTCTTCATAAACGATTTGTTTTATATCCTCAGGACAATAGGGGAGGGGTTCACAGCTTTTGGCAAAATCCATAAATTCCTCTATATAGCTGGAACCGTCTTTTTTGGTAGGAATATAAGTATATACCGGGGCAGATGTTGTTTGAGGGTTTGAATTTATAATTGCATACGTGGATGTATTAGAAAAAGCAGCATTGGGATTTTCCACAATCCGATCCCGTAATACATCCATTCGCACCGGTGTTTGATGAACAGCAAATTGTCTGTCATAGCTTAACAGATATTCAACAAATTCTTTGATTTCTTCCAGATGAACAGCATTGGCATTTACCATTAAATAGCCTTCCGTAGAAAGGAAATTGCCACTTCCCTCCTCCACAGGATATCCCACAATGCGGCAGCAATCACCGTAGCGATTCATTGCTTCTGAGAATTCTAACATACCATTATACCAGTAGGGCAACAGTGAAAAACATTTCTCCTGCCGTAGTAAATTAGCAAAATCATCTGCGTTATATGTTGCATTTATTTTGGAACCATATTGAGAACAAAATTCCAGGGTGTCAATAAATTCTTGTTGGTCAAAATAACTGATACCTTGTTCCAAATCCAAGTAAGCAGAGTCACCTAAGGTCTGTACAAATATGAAATAAAAAATCATATCTGCAGATAAATCGGAGCCCCAAAATCCACAGGTTACATCCCAGTTTTCTTTGGTTTTTGCTGCATTGATCATTTCGCCAGCGTTCCAGTTTGGCCCGTTCCAGGTATTGGAATTGATAACCATTGTATCAAGGGATACAGCAGGAGTGATTCCATATAATGAATTGTTTACCAATCCCATTTGCAGTACACCGGGCAGAAGCTGGGACTTAATATCTTCTGTAAGAAAATCAGATAAATCCATTAGCACACCTTTATCTGCGAGGGTTTTCATATCTTCTTCGGTACCCCAAAATAGCTCAGGACCCTTTCCTGCTACAATTTCTGCCATAACGCGGTCCCTGAAGGCCTCCAGGGCAGCTTCAGAATCTTCTTTTTCAATACGGATATAATGGCCTTTATCATACCGGAACATACCTGCCTGCTGGCTTATGAAATCAGTTCCAAAATTTGTTAAATGAGTAAGGCGAATGGAAGTAGAGGTATCCGGTGTCTCATCCGTGAAGAAAACAACGCCGGTTCTTTCGCCTTGTGTGATAAATAGAGCAAGGCTTCCGTCATTTGCTCTTAATAAAAAATTACCGGTTAAAAGATTCAGACCATTTTCCCTCAGGTCGCATTTTATTTCACCTGTCTGTTCCTTTGTATTATAAAGGACCAGACGGCTATTGCTGATAAAATAAAGATGTTCATTTTCTGTAATACATAAAGAGGTTATATATTCATTGGGAATAGAAACCAGCTGTTTTTTTTCTCTGGTATTCAAATCATGCTCATAGATGCTGATTTCCTGGGGATTTTGTGCAGTTGCCTGTTCCAACTGTGTTGTAAGGACCGTATCATCTGAAATATGCTGTACAATATAAGTATTCACATAGGATTCTATAGGGTAGGATGAAAAGTATTCTAAGGGTTTGACCTCTTCCAATACCTGACCTGTCATATCCGTTTTACATATATGTAATGCGGAGCCACCTTCCTCATCAGCGGAAACATTTATAATAAAGGTAATTTCATTTCCACCGGTGATTTCCATGGATTGAATATAGTTATATTCCATATTGTCCAGGAAAGAAAAGGAAAAATCAATTTTTTCTATGGTTTCCATATTCATATCATAATAGTACATATCGCACATATATTCCGATGTTTAATGGAACAAACAGGTATATAAGATGCATAGTTTATCTTCAAAGGATGAGGAGTATGTTTTGGAGTGTATGGATTCATCATATACATCGTTTAATGAAAAATCGATGGAAATGGGTACAAACTTCTCGATATAGAGCATATCCTCGGATGCAGGGAAATTTTCATAAGTTAAGTATGAGGTGCCTTCCACCTCAGTGGTACCAATCATATTGCTATCTGAAAGAGAATCCTTCCCGCAAGCAACACAGAGTAGTAATACAGACAACAAAACTGCAATTAATTTCATTTTTCTTTTCATAAAAAAAGACCTCCTGTAATTTATTCAAGTCAATTTCAAGTATATTTCTTGAAGTTTTTTATTTCAAGTGCATGGAAGGAAGCTTAAATAACTCGTATAGAGTTGTATTCTTTTGTAAGAAAATGTAAGAAAACTGTAAATAATTTTCCCCGAATAATATATTATAATGATTTTATATCATCCGGGGAAATGCAGGATAAATTGCAAAAAAAAGTATATTTAAATAAAAAACAATAAAAAACGACAGCAAAATGCAAGTTATCAATTAGAAATAAAAATATTATCGATATAAAAGAGGAGAACCACCATCAGAATTAATGTCTTGTAAGCTTTCTCTCAATTTTGCATCGGATGCACAGGCAGCTTCACTCTGCAAATCCATATATAAGATGAAAAAGTCTTCCAGGCTCATGCCTTTCTCAGCAGCAATCGTTTCCATAATGGGACGTAATTTTGCTAATTGCATGGATACCTGTACCTTTTGAGGATCAATATCTCCCAATACTTCTTCCGCATATTTGTTTACTCTATCTAAAATCTCTCTTTGTTCCTGTGTCATGGCAAAATCTTCCTTTCTAAAAGCATTTACTGAATGTATTTTATCATTTGCCCCTAAATATGTATAGAAAAAATTCTATTAAAAATTAGTAAAATAATCCTATTTTGATTTGGTTGACAAATGCTTACCAATGATGATAGTATCAAGGTGAACAATTGCTTACCTTATTTAGACAGCAGAGGGAGACAGATTATATGAAAAATATTGGGAAAAAGCTAAGCGTACTTTTATGTGCAGTAATTCTACTAATGAATATAACCGGATGCGGGAAGCAAATCTCTATTTCGGATACGACAGACAAACCTACCGAGCAGAGGATGGAAACATCCATAAACAGTGAGACAATATCCTTATCAGAAGAGGTACCCCTTGTAGAATATGGTGATACGGTTACCTTTGAATGTACGGAAAAGATTTATGAATTTACTTGGGAAGATAAGGGAGAGAAGATTTTTACAGTGGATGATAATACGGATGTTTTTTTCCCTATTAGCAAAGATGATATCTTTTCTGAGACCGATGTTAACCGTTATCAAAAGCGGGCTATTGGGAAACATGTGGGAGAGTCCTTTGTACTATGGTTTACGGATGATGAAGGCCATAACAGAGGATTTGAATATACCATTTTGGAGATTCTTGATAAGGATATAAATACGGTGGAGCAAAATGATCGACTTCATGTGAATTATACTTCGATGAGACGGCCGCAGGAATTTGAAAATGTTTCGGAGCCTTTTATAGAAAGTCATGGGGAAGCATCTTTTTCGGTGTCGGAATATAGCTATGAATTTTGTCCCAACATTAAGGAATACGATCTCTTTACAGCCCGTGATAATGTAAATCGGGTATTGGGCAAGAAAACAGGGGAAACATTCCGTATTTTTGATATGGTATCTCAGACAAGCTATCAATATACCATAAATAAAATTGAAAAAGCAGTTGCATACGGAGATAAAATTCGTACCAGTGTAAGAGAAACGACAGAAGACGATAATGTAAAGACCACCACAGTGCAACACAAGGAATTGGCTTTGGAATTACGTTTTCTTCCCCAAAAGATATGCATTGGTGAAAAAATATTAAGCCAAAAAGAAAAAGGAGCCATAATAAAATCTTTATCAAACATAAAATTAGGAGAAGAAATGAAATGGTTTCCGGATAATGACGGACCAATTCTACGTGACTATACTTTAAAGCTTACGGATATCCAAAAAGGTAATATCAGTTCACAGGTAACGGATGCAGAAACAAGCCTGCTTTATGCAGACCCGGAAATGCTACATTATATTTCCATATCCGGAAAAGAGAATTGGTTTCGCATTGTGGAAATAGATGATTCCCTTTATAGACTGAATGTATTTGAATTTGATGAAGACAGTAATTGTATAGAGCAGTTACAAAAAAATCAATATACGATTGAATATGATAGGAATTGGAACGTGATAGCGGAGCATCTGGAGGGAGATAGCAACCGTTCCTATGCATATGTTTATAATCAGGAAGGGAATTATGCGAAAAGAAAGGTATATACCAGCGGTATTCTGGACTATATTGATTATTTCAATGAGGAAGGGACAGAGATAATAGAGAGACATCATTATATGGGGGGAGAATGGGTTGATACTATTGATGTGTATAAGGATGGTATTTTGAGTTGTCGTATCAGTTATACAGAAGATGGATATGAAACAGAAAGCTACGAAAAGGATGAATGGGGTTTTGAGACCGGTATGTAAAGGAGAAGAGGTATGATTAATATTTCTGATGCGGAATGGAAAGTTATGAATGTGCTTTGGGAGCAGTCTCCCTGTACCATTATGCAGCTGACACATGCTTTGGAGGATTCCACCGGATGGACCAAGCATACGGTTATGGCTTTTTTGAAACGCTTGGAGGAAAAAGGTGCCGTATATTATGCGGATGGAGGTCGTGCCAAGCAATATTACGCCAATATTCCTCAAAGTGAGGCGGCAGTGGAGGAAACAAGAAGCTTTTTGAATAAAGCGTTTAAGGGTAAATTGGGGTTAATGTTAAATACATTAATTAAGGAAGAGGCAATCAGCAAAGAAGAGT
>JAFUKS010000245.1 GCA_017473445.1 Lachnospiraceae bacterium | reverse complement strand
TGCTAAAACAGGACAGAATCTCCCTGCTGATTGTCATGGGTCAGGTACTGATAGGCAGCTATATATAACGGACTCTGCAAAAGTAAGGAAAGAGACCGTCTGATGGCATTCAAGTGCTGATACTCCATCTGTCTGTAATAGGTGGACAGCATCATGAACCGCTCATCTCCGCTGAAGGTCTTGCGGATATGCTTTACCCAGTGCTCCATCTCCTTCTGCTTTTGCCGCTCCTGCTCCTGCATGGCATCGGAACGCTTATACAGAGGCAAAATGAGCAGATTCACCACCACGCTTACCATGATAATGGCCACACCGTAATTCCCGCACCACCGGGACATGATGGTAAAAATAAACTCAATCAGTAACACTAGGGGTTGTATGAAAATGTAAAAAAATGTCTTGCTTATCATATTTTACACCCTCTCTGCGCACAGCTCCTGATACTTGCGTACCATATAATCCACTGTCCTCTCCGCACTTTCTCCGATACACTGCCAAGCCTCCTGGCGCACACGGGCCCTGGCTTCGTTACCCTGCGTACTCTGCAATAGGGTATCCATCAGCTCACCCATGCGAGGCAAATCCTCTTCCTTAAGAGGTGCTCCCAATTCCTTCAACACTTCAAATCTCCACAGGGGCTCCTCAATCCACGCCGCATCATAGGGTGCGCTGTCAAAGGAAGTATCTGCATAAATAATTGGTTTCCCAAATACCAGTGCATAGTCAAAAATAATACCGGAGAAATCCGTAATCATCAAATCTGCTTTCCGTAGCACTTCGAAATTGTCATTATCATAATTCCAGGTCAAATCATCAGAGTCCGGAAATTCCTTCCAAAGAGGCTCCAGTACAGCCTTTTCTGAGGTAAGGGACTGGGGATGGGGACGCACAATAATCTCATAACCGGTATCCACCAGTGCCCGGAGAATCTTGGCTCCGTATTTGGATAAAATACTGCTTTCTCCCCAGGAGGGTGCCAGCAGAATCGTTCTGCGTTTCTGCACCACTTTTTCTTGACCACACTGATATGCTTCCAATTTGCCTTTCATCACATCCATATAAGTGGAACCCACCACAAGAAGCTCTTTTGAGGGCAATCCTCTCAGCTCCTCCAGTTTACGAATATACTTCTCCTGGAACTGGCCTGTAAGCAGCACTGCATCATAATAATCCATACCAAACATACGGTATCCGGTTCCCTCGTCCACCGCATGAAAAGTATGCACATACCACTTCACATTCCGGGAACGTTTCCACTGATACACATCCAGTCCCGGTGTAGTAGATAACAGAATACCTGCATCCAACAGATTTAATTTGGCATAAGCCACATTTCCTTCCCCGATAAACTGACAATGGACATGCTGATAATCCGCCTCAAGTGCCGGATCATCCGGAGATGCAGTCATATACTCCAGAGAGATGCCCCTCTTCTCAAAGGCATCACAAATAGGCTTAAATACATTCCAGTATCTCTTACTATCACTAAAAATCACATAGGGATAACGCTCCAGAGAGGCCTGGGCATGTCCTCCCTGAAGTAAAAATTTTAATTTCAGTACCAGCTTTTTCCACAAAAACATCAGGCTGGTAACAATGCCTATAAAAATCGTAAACAACATGCTCCCGGTGCCGGGATCAATGTAGCATAAGGTATACATTTATGAGTTATGTCCTTCCATCTTTTTATATCGTAATCATATTTTTTCGATTATTGAAACTATCCATTATATCCGAAATTTTATACGTAATTTCAGAATCAATACTAGTCATATCTTTTCCCAGTTCAATTGCTCTTGCAAATGCAACTAATTCATATCTTATCCCTTCGCCATCCAACTGGTAAAAATATCGCCGATTCTCTGCAAGATTTTCATATCGTAGTTCAAAATAGTCAGTTTTCCACCATGGAGCAGGTATATACACATACCCTTTTGTTCCTGAAACAATTAATTCTCCTTCTGACTTAACACCATCTCCAACTTTCATGGATGCAACTGCATGATCATATATAAACTCCATTTTTGTAAAAGTATCATGCGTATGCTCGTTATCACTAAACTGTGATATAATTCTATATTCTTTATAATCCGTTCCCAAAATCTGCAATATCGGTAATAATGCTGTGGGCCCCCATTCAAATATACCATTCCATTCCGTTCGCTCTGTATTTCCATGCGCTTTTAAACTTGTACATGTGGCATCGACAGATAATACATCTCCTATTTTTCCGCTCTTGACAAGGAGAAGCATTCTGGAAAAAGCCGTGGAATATGCTGTTTTAATCGCTTCCATCATGATTAATTTATTTTTGGCAGCTAATTCAAACAATTCTTGCGTTTCTTGCTGGCTTAGTGTTATGGGTGATTCACACAAAACATGTTTACCTCTTTTTAGCGCTTTGCTAATGTGCTCATAATGATTAGCGGGAAGAGACCTTATATATACAGCATCAACCCTTTCTAATAATTCATCAAAATTATCCGTCAAAAAATCAACATTCTGCAATTCCTCATTCATTACCTCCGGTCTGCTTGTGCATAATGCACTGACACGGATTCCATTGACAAATAGTGCTTCATTCATTACCTTATTTAAGAATATTGAATCACCTACTAATCCTAGATTAATAAGTCGTATATTCTTCCGTAATTCCGAACTGGAAACACCCTGTGTGCGATCTAAATAAACCACTTTACAATACTCTTTTAAGTAATCAAAGGCACCTTCCCAGTCAGAACCGACAGTAAAAATATCAATGCCATATTTACGAATGTCGTCAATTTTCTGCCCTTCGTACTCCTCAATTATTATTTCATCAGCAATACCCGTCGCTTTTACAGCCTCAACTCTTTCCATTAATGTTTGTTGAACATTAATTTTTCCCCGTTCTTTATCAAAATCATCCGCAGTAACTCCTACTATGAGATAATCACCAAGTGCCTTTGCTCTTTCAAGAAGCCTGATATGACCATAGTGTAATAAATCATATGTTCCATAAGTAATTACTTTCGTCATCCTATCTCGCATCCTCTCTTCATCAAACAATCTTATTTATCTAATTCAAGCAAGGCCTCCATAAATTTCTGCATATATTTCTTTTCTCCCACAGATACTCTGAGGCAATTCCCAAATTCTCCTACATTGGGATAGCTCTTAATAAGAATTTTCTTTTCTGCTTTCATTCTGTTTACAATTCTCTGTGCATCTGTTCTAGGTTCAATAAATAAAAAGTTCCCCGCCTCTCCTTTATGTCTATAACCACATTTGTCCAATTCTTCGATAAGATACTTTCTTCCTTCTTGAAAAGACGAAATCAATGTATCCAGAACTCCGGGCGTTTCCAAAATCGCTTCTGCAAATAACATTGCAAATGCATTTGTATTATGTGGAGTACAATATTTTTGAACCATCCTAATGTCATCCGGATGTCCAACCACATAACCAAGTCGACAGCCTGCCATGGAAAATAACTTGGAAAAAGTTCTGGTTATAAATACATGTCTCTCATTTAATGCATATTTGATAAAACTCTGTGGATAAAAGTAATGATATGCTTCATCAACCAATACGGTTATCTCTTTTTTTCTACACACAGACATAATTGCTTCAAACTCAGTCTCTGTATAAACATTTCCCATCGGATTATTAGGATTTAACAGAATAAGCATCTGGGTATCGCTTGTTAATTCTGAAATAATATTGTTAATATCCATAGTCAGATTGTCTTCATACGTAACTTTTACAAAGTTTCTTCCATACATCTCCGCATATATCTGAAACATAAAGTATGACGGCACGACACCTACAATTCTACCATTCACCGAAGTAAATGCTTGTATAATATACCGAATTCCCTCTGCAGATCCATTCACAAGACATAGATGATCAATATCTGTTTCTAAATGCTTTGCCAGAATCTTCGTAAAATGTAGTGTCTCCGGATACTGTGCTACCATCTGTGGAGTAACTTTTTTTAGTACCGAATCAATAAACTCTTGAGGAAGCCCGCCAGGATTCTCATTTAAATCAAGACGCAAATAATCTTTGCGTTCATTCTGATCAAATATTCTTACAAGATTCTCAATGTTCTCATTTAAATAGTACATATTCTGTCCTCTCCTCTTGTTCCAGCCCTCTTGTTAATCTCCATGTATAATCTACTAATTATATCAATAAAATCGCCAAATTACCCACGATAAATGTATCACACACGCCCGGAAAAGTACAGTGAAATATTGTATTCTTCCCATTTGAAAACCACCTGAACTTTCTTAATTATTCAGGTGGTTTTGTAATTAATAGATTATCTTCTTAGCATCCTCCGCACTTGCAAAAGGCCCCGGAATCACCTTCAGACCGCGATGCTCACCAAAATAGTCTGCATCAAACTGAATGGGAGTTCCGTCAGGATTCTCAAAGTACTGTTCCGGCTCAAAAGCCTTACCCAGTACCTGTGTATTAATCATTCTGCCATCAAAGCCCTCTAAGAAGTCATAAATATTGGTATCCAGATAATACTGGCCATCCTTTTCTACCACTTCTACCTTAATATCTGCCGGATTTTCTCCGGTTACCAGGGCATTGACCTCCTTCTTCCATGCCTTGGCTCCGCCCAGGTACGCATTGCCCTCTGACCACACAGGCAGATGACCGAAATGGGCAGGCTCCAACCCCTTCATATTAGCGGGCCTACTAAAATCAAACTGGGCAATCCACTCCTCATAGGTAGGATACTCATCAAAGGTCCAGGTTCCTACCAGACGATTCTCTGACTCAAATCCGTCATCTGAATCGTGGGGTGTAATCTTATCCTCACCGGGCCATTTCTGCACAAAGATATTGTTGTAGAACCGGTTGTCCCCGTGAAGGAAGGTCATAAAGCCCATAACCTCAGTTCTGTGAGGAATGTGATAGGGGGTATACCGGGTACCGGTACCACCGCCCACATCCGTAAGAGCACCACAAATCAGGTTATGTACCATGGCCACACCCTGAGTAGCAAATCGCAGACCCGCTTCAGAAAGCATAATATTGTGGTCAATGAGGGTAGGTCCGTGACTTACCTCCACAAAAATATCCTGGGACATCATGCCACCCTTTAAGCTCTTGGCAAACTCGGGACGCTGATTATCATGAAGCAGATTCTGGGTCAGTCTGGTACCCTGAGCCTCCCAGTCACACCAGATACCCATGGTACAGTGATGAATATGATTACGACGCATGATCACATCAATGGCTGCATGCATCTTGATACCGGAAATCTCTGCACCACCCAGCTCCATCATGTTGTTGATATGGTGGATATGGTTGTCTTCGATGATACTGAATACACCGCCCATACGGCCGATGATACCACCCTGCTCACAGTGATGGATATTGTTCCGACGGATGATATGTCCACCGATATTCTCCTTTAGCCAACCATGATACTGGCCACGGCATACTGCATCCCTTTCCATCTGGGTAGGACTCTTTACATATTTGTAGGTAAAATAATGCTCATTATCCGGGTCCAGATATTTTCCTACGGAGATACCGGCACATTTACTGTTGGAAATCTCACAATCCTCAATAATCCAGCCCTTACTCCAATGGGGACCAATCATACCATCCTGGAACGCTGCGGGAGGTGCCCAGGTGGTAGCTGCCTTGTTGATATTAAAACCACTGACGGTAATATAATTGATGCCGGTCTGAGAAGGCATGAAGCATTCCCGTCTCACATTGATTTCCACATTTTCTTCATTGGGATTCTGACCCTGGAAATTAGCATAGATAATGGTCTCATCCTTTGCAGCATCCTGCTGGGTATACCATTTGTACACGGATTCCTCAGGCACCCAACTACACTCATAAACCTCACCCTTGATACAAGCCTCCAGGGTAGAAGTCTCATACAGTGCCCGGTCATTCAAATAAACGCATCCGGTATGCTTGTCTGCCTTGGCGAAATACCAGTCACCATATACTAATGTGGTATAGGGATTGTATGCTCCGAAGATGCTGTTGCTGACGCGGCATACCCATACATTTCCTTCATACTGCACCCAGTTCTTCACCTGCTCTGCACCGGTGATGACAGCTCCCAAAGGCTCTGTACTACGATAGGTAATGCGGGCATCTTCATATCCGGCATTTATCGGATTTACATATTCCCGATAAATACCGGGAGCAACCAGTACCTCATCTCCGGGCATGGCAATCTTTGCCGCCTCGTTGATTCGCCGGAACGGTCTCTCTGGGGTACCGTTTCCATCCCATTTGGCATTTGCGTTTACATAGATTTTCATTTGTAACCCTCCTGTTTCTCTTTTGTGCTTTATTATATTTATAATACTTTCATCCTCTAGCATTTCTGATAATCGTCATTTACACCGCTATATAGGCTCCTGCCTGTACCTTCCACATCTGTGCGTATTTACCGTTTTGTTTAAGAAGCTCTTCATGACTTCCCTGCTCCACGATACGGCCATCCTCCAGCATAATAATGCGGTCTGCAATTCTTGTGGTGGACAATCTGTGGGAAATGAAAATAACTGTTTTATTCTCTGTGGCTGAAAGCATGGCATGGTTCAACTGATATTCTGCAATAGGGTCCAAGGCACTGGAGGGTTCATCCAGTATCATAAGACCTGCATGATTGTAGAATACACGTGCAATAGCAAGCTTCTGGCTCTCTCCGCCGGATAAATTAATACCCTCCTCCGAAAACTCGGTGGTAAGCTCAGTATCCAGTCCCTTGGGCATACGGCTGATTCTCTTCATCAATCCGCTATCGGTAAGGGCCTGTGTAATCCGCTCTTCATCACATGCATCATCCACATCCAGCATTACATTTTCTTTTATATTGCCGGCGAATATCTGGAAATCCTGGAATACGGTCCCGATGGTATCCCGATACTTCGCCACATCATATTTGCGGATATCCGTTCCGTCTGCCAGAATTTCACCGCAGTTCACGTCATACAATCGCATCAGTAATTTCACAAGGGTCGTCTTTCCTGCTCCGTTATAACCCACCAATGCAATCTTTTCGCCCGGCTTGATATGTATATTCAAATCCTTAAGCAACATATCCTTACCGCTGCCGTATGCAAAGGATACGTTTCTCAGCTCCATCTCCTTGGCCTCTTCGGATGGAATCAGTCCCTCCTGTGATACAATTTCCGGTTCATATGCCAGGAATTTTCTGATTTTACTTACATAAAGGCTTGTTTCACTGGCAAAGGGATACACGTCGGTAAAAATCCTCATACCATTCTTCAGGCTTCCAAAGGAATTGTACAAAATGGCCACCGTACTGAAGGATAAGGTACCCCGCACTGCTGCCTGGAACACCAGGTAGGAAATATACAATACATCACTGAACATGGCATTACTCACGTATCTACGCAAGAATCCCAGCAGGAATTTCCGTTTCGTATACTTCTTTTCAATCTGATATACTTCATCGTTGGCCTCTTCAAAATTCCGGAAAAGGATATTGGATACATCCGGATTTAAGCGGATTTCTTTTGCATAATCATTCAGGTAGAAAATACGTTTAATATAATCTCTCTTTCTGGTGAAGGGATTTCCTTCCACTCTGACCAGGAAATTGAGCTTGTTATACATCTGGTTAAATACAAATGCCAGCACGAAGGACGCAATGGCAAAGACAATGGATACCTTGTCTCTCATAAAGAAGTAAATACCGGTAGAAATAAATACAGTAATACCGGACAAGGTATTTTGTATAAACTGAGTCGCTCTGTCAATCTGCCTGTCTACTTCCGCAATGGCAAGCACCTGCTCATTATAAAACTCCGGGTTGTCATAGCAGGCAAGGTCCAGTCCCTTTGCTTTTTCATACAGCATCATCTTGATTTTTTCACGGACCTTGGGTCTTTCTTTCGCAGTGATATAGTCGCCCACCCATACGGTAAATACCATACCCAGTGTGATGCCTGCTGCCAATAGCAGGATAAAGGCTGCTACCTTTTGAAAGGGGTAGTTAAATTCTGCCGCTTCCAACACATATCCGATACCCACCACATGCTCAAAAAATATGGATAACTGACCTCTTATGGCATCCAGTGCCACAAAAATAATATAGGAAGGAGAGGCTATAAACATTAATTTCAGGAGGAAGAAGTTATTACTGAAAACTTCTTTCACAGACTGCTTAGTCTGTTCTTTTTCATTACTGCCTTTTTTCACAGTATCACCTCCTCTTCATTTTCAATCGCAAGATAATTCATGGCCTGCTTCTTATACATTTGGGCATAGCTACCCTTTGCCGCAATCAGCTGCTCATGAGTACCTTCCTCAATCAGCCGGCCCTTCTCCAGCATGAATACCTTATCACAATTCTTAACAGAAGAAAGTCTGTGAGAAATAAACAGCATAGTGTGGTCCGTTCCCTCTTTCATAATGTTTCGGAACAGCTCATATTCTGCAATGGGGTCTAATGCACTGGAGGGTTCATCAAAAATCTTCATAGGTGCATCCTTAACAAAGGTCCTGGCCACCGCCAGCTTCTGGCTTTCTCCACCGGAAAGCACCACGCCCCCTTCATCGAACTCTTTGGTCATGACTGCATCCAGGCCCCCATCCAGCGTCATTACCTTGTCATATACACCGGCCTTTTTCAATGCAGAAATAACCAACTCCTCCTCGTTTTCATAATGCCGTCCCATTAAGACATTTTCCTTCACGGTCATTCCAAACATCTGGAAGTCCTGGAAGGTAGTAGCAAACAATTCCCGATAAGCCTTTAAATTGTACTCCCTAATATCTTTTCCATTGTAAAAAATGGTTCCCGAGGTAGGGTCATAAAGTCGTAGCAGCAGCTTAATAATGGTAGTTTTTCCGGCACCATTGTGTCCCACCAGTGCTGCAGTCTGGCCCTTTGTAATCACAAAGGACAAATCCTTGATGGTTTCTTCTTCCTTGTAGGAAAAAGAAACATTGCGAAATTCCAGACTTCCAAACTCTTTATCCGGCATATCACCGTCCTGGTCCTCCGGAATGGCCTCCTGATAATCCAAAAAGCTACGGAAATTGTTAATGAACATACCATGCTTGAGGATTTCCATGATATTTTCAAACACCCGGATCAAAATCCAAGTCATAGCCACCATTAGGCTAGTCATAATGGTCAATTGGGCCAGTGTAATGGAGCCGGTTACCTGTTTACGGTAGATGGCATAGAGCAACACACCCTCAAAGATAACCGTAAAGGTAAATGTGATTCTCCAAAAGTCATAGTTTGCGTTGGCAAAGGCATACTTTTTTACCACCTTTACACTACGGTCTGTGGCATCCCGATACTGCTTTTTCAGTAACCCGAATACATTGGAAAGACGAATCTCCTTTGCCCCATCCGGCAGATACATCATACGGCTCACATAATTCAGCACCTTCTCATTAGGAGCCTGGGCCTGATAACTCTTAAATTCAACCTTATTTTTCAAATTACCAAAAACAAAATTACCTATCAGCGGGGAGATAATAAATAGAATCGCATAGTGGTCGATTTCATACATAAACCAGAACACCACCACGGCACTGACAGCACCGATTACGGTTCCGAATACACCCCGGATGATAGCAGTGATTTTCTCTTCTGCACCGTCCATCGCCATGGTATAGCGGTTGTAAAAATCTGCGTCCTCATAGCATTTCAGCTCAACATTTTTGGCCTTGGCGTATAGTTTCTTATAAATACCCCCAAAAAGCCGATTGGTCTCCAGCGGATACACCACATTCTCAACATAATTGGAATAAATGGAGCATACACAAAAGAAGCATCCGCTTATGACAATAAAGAGAAATATGGGCTGAAATCCCACACCCTTATCCAATGCTTCCACAATCTTTCTCATAAAGATTCCGTCAAAAAACACCCATTCTGTGTGACCTATGAGCCACAGAAAGAAGGAATGTACCACAATACTTTTACTGATGGATGCGCCCAGTGTCACCGCATACCATGCATTCTTGATTGTCTGTTTTAAAGACAATTTTTCCTTTTCCGTTTTTTCCATCGTTTCTCCCCCGTATCATATAAATACCATAATGAAACTTTGTTACATCATGGCTTTTGCACATTTTATCATAGATTATCCGTTTTCGATATTCATTTATAAAAAATAGGACCAATTAGCTATTTTTATATGATATTTTAAGGAAATGGCAAGAAACAAGGGGAAGCCTACGTAATTTGGGTGGATTTGCACCGAAAACTATTCAGGAAAAATTTCTATTTTTAAGGTTTCTTCCATTGTGGTCATCAGTTCCTTGATTTGTATTTCATGTTTTTTCAGTAATTGATTCACATACTCAATATATTCATCATCCAAAGTATCTGCATGCATCAGTTCCATTTGGGAAGTAAATTCTACCTGTTCCCAAATAGCTTCTTTTTCATCATAAAAATCCAATCCTATTTTATAGCCTTGAAAATACTTCGGCCAAATATATAAGGTAATATACATACCGCTACTTTCAATAATATTACCTTCTTCATCTAACTCCGCAACATAACCCTCCGTCCTGGCAACAGATATAAAACCACCTTGCCCCAAATAAGACGGCATTTTCATGCTAATGGAATACGCTCCGATTTCTTTTGCATATCTAAGCATATCTTTTTCTTCAATACCATCTATGTAGGTAACATCCAGCTGCTTTGCGATCTGGTTATACCGTTGTTGATATCCAAAAAACCACACTCCATTGATAGTGGCAAAAATGACGAGAATTACCCCCAAAATAATCAGTAATCTTTTGATAATAACAGCTCTATTACTATCCTTCAAGAAATTCATAACCTAATCACCTTCTTTTCATTTTCTATAATCTTTTTGCTATGCGTAACCAAAATGACAGTTTTTCCCATTTGGTTAATTAAATGTAGCAATTGCATAACCCTATCTGCATTTTGTTCATCCAAAGAACCGGTTGGTTCGTCTGCCAAGATAATATCGCATTTCTTTAGCATGAGTCTTGCAAGGGCAACCCGTTGTTGTTCCCCTCCTGAAAGCTTATAAACTTTCGTATTCATCTTGTCCTGAAGTCCAACTTCTTTCAATACTTCCCCAATAGACTTCTCTGTTCTAACCTTTTTTTGTATAATCTGCAGATTCTGAGCAACGGTTTTTCCTTCAAGCAAGGCAAAATTCTGAAACAAAAAACCCAGTTTACAAGAAAACAACGCCTGTTTGTTTTTGGTTTTCCATATATCTACTCCGTCAATAACAATCGAACCACTATCCGGCTTTTCCAAACATCCAATCATATTCAAAAGTGTTGTCTTACCACAACCACTTTCCCCGCAAAAAACAACAAAATCACCATCTGAAATAGACATATTAAAATTATCAAATAAGACTTTCTCATCAAATCTTTTCGATAAATTTTGAATTGTAATCATAAACTACCTCCTTTAAGAATGTGTGCAGTATTCTTGTTTTCAGCGACAGACATGTTGCTCAAAACCAAAATATTGTCTAACAGAAAAACAAACAAACTCACACCGCAAAGTGCTGAAACACTGAAAATATTATACATTTCCGCTATAATTCTTCCTGTAATAAAAGCAATACTTATCGCAAAAACATTCAGATAAATGATTGCACTGTTGCGTTGCAGAAGAGAATATCCCAAAATTTTTTTTAGGGCTATTTCTTTTGAATTAATCAAATATTCCATTTTTACGATTACTGAAACCAACAAAATACTCAGCACCAACAAAATTGCACTAAGGATTGAGTTCACCACTACTACACGAACTAAACCGGCTTTATATTGGTTACACTGTTCAACCACGCCATTGAATAATATTTCTTCCATATGGTCCACTATCTGCTTTGAAAAAATAGAGGTATCCTTTAATTCAAATAGTATGTTTGTCCATGCATCTCCCCAATCAATATAAGTATCATCCGCCAATATCTCCTTGATTTGAGTAGCAGAAATATTACAATATACAATGATCGGATTGGAAATCATTTCAAATCCCAAAGGCATTTGCGATACTTCTCGCAAATCAAAGTATATAACTTCTGTATTCCCATATTCGCAGACACTATAAGTATAATTTTCTAATCCAAAATAATTTGAAGCAGTTGTTCTATGGGCAAACTCTATATCGTAATCATCATAATGGTCCTTTTTACTTTCCGGAACATATACTATAAAGTCGGCATCGCTTTCTTTAAATATCTTAGGGTTAGATACAAGTCGGTTTAACGCAGCTTCATTTATTACAATAATAGGTTCATCCACAGCTGCACAAGACGTTGCCAGTAATACTTTATCTTGCAGGTATGCTTCCAAAAATAACTGTGTCATCAATTTTTTTGTGCCTCTCGCATCTTCCAATACATCCCTGGTGGGTGTAACCATTAACGAATTATAATGACTCAGTTTATCCACTTTATTATATGGTTGTAACATACTGACATTCTCGAAAATTATTGTAAAATTACACGATAAAGATATCACCAACAAAATCAGAACCGCAGCTTTTAAAAGATAAGTATTCGCTAGTAGTTTTCCATTAATATTTGCACCGTATATGATTTCTTTATAATCATATTTCAAGAGAGACACATAGAGTAATGAATTTAGTATCATAAATGAAATCATGACCAAACAGGCGAAATCAAATCTATAGCAGGTAAATATCTTCTCTTTTAGCACAAAATAGGCGAAACAAAATATTGTTGCAGTGACAGATAAATCAGAAATACTATTTTCCCGGATAATTTTCCCAACTGAACTTCCCATAGATATTTTGAGAAAATCAGATTTTTTATTAAATTGAATATCAAGCCAAGTTAAAAGTAAAATAAAACCAAAAGATATAAGCCATATACTATATACTATAATTTCACTTCCTCTTATATCCTCTTTGTGAATATATGAGGTGGCCATTTGTGTATTTATATATTTACGAATAGAACTCACTACATCTTTTGACCCGGTAAAATAAAATCGAGTAATACTTTCATGATTTATAATCTCTTCAAATGGACGGAATTCTATCTCTGTTGAACCGGAAAAAAGACTATTTTTTATTCCTTCTGTAATATCATGTTCTTTGAAATAACTATTTTTCATTTCGTCTGTGGTGTAAATAATTATTTTTGAATAAAACGCGTCCACATCTTTACGTTCAATTGCAAACACATCCTCTTTGTATTTTCCAGTTGAAGACTTCACCACAGAATACAACGCTTCTCTTTCATCGTTATCAATTTCTATAAAATAAAACTGATTTGAGAATGTTTGCATATAAGACTGGTAAAGCTCACTGCTAAGGATAAAGCAAAGAAATATGATCACTACAGAAATCACATATTTTATCATTTTCATTGATATATACCTCAAATAAATAATGAGAGGGCTAAATAGCCCTCCCACTTTATAACATTTTACTTAACAGAACTAGATGCTGTAGTACTAGTCACACCCGAATAAGATGAGGATAGCTCTATCTTATAAGATACATAATATGTTTGGTGTGTAACTTCTATTTTGGAATAAGTATTTTTTCCTTTTTGTGACCCTGCACAATAGATCGAATTCTTATCGTGTCCATCTCTATACAGCTTGGCTCTTGAATAACATTCTGTAGCCTTGGTCCAAACATAATCCTCATTGATATAGTCCTTATCGTAACCGTAAATCATAGTACCAACCGTGACTGTACCATTGTTAACCTTATAAGTGGTTGTCTTCTCCC
The DNA here is from genome assembly GCA_017473445.1 of Lachnospiraceae bacterium. Classification (GTDB taxonomy): domain Bacteria; phylum Bacillota; class Clostridia; order Lachnospirales; family Lachnospiraceae; genus Acetatifactor. Next base: position 6,396 of record JAFUKS010000245.1, on the reverse strand, counting down.
ACTCAGAGGTAAAATTGCTTGATCCCCTAACACTGGTTTCATCAGTGTAACCAGTAGTTGCGGCACTCACAGGTGTCACAGTCGCAGCTGTCATTACAGCCACTGCCAAAGATGTTGCTAAAAATTTTAGTGCTCCTTTCATAGATAAACCCTCTTTTCTAATTATATTTCCCCATCTGTAATTACTTAATTCTCTGCAACATTTTTCTGATATTCAATAATTTTGAATTCTCTATTCAAAATAAAGCCCCAACTACCTCTATCAAAGTCACATCCATTAGTTTTACACCCCAAACTATTCAATCATAATTCATTTACTTTGTCAACTTTTATATAATCAAAACTCACTTGTTGACCCGCCTTGGCATCTGAATCTACCTTAGCATTCGTAATGTTGTGCTACATATCTAAAGCGAAATACTGTTTAAACAGCTAAAGTTTGAATATTTACGAAGTTATACTATAGGTATCCGAAAAAGGTTTTTTAATTGAAACTTGCCGTGCTGCATATTCCGCTTGAACGGAACAGCCAGTCCGCGATAGCGGGAAGGCTGTCCGCTCCAAACGGGAAGCTTTACTAATTAACTTGGATTAAGCATGTTCTTTCCGTTCAGTTCAAGGCGGAACGCCTTGTGAATGATACGATCGAGACATGCATCCGCATAGGTATTATCCGCAAACAGGTCATACCATGACTTAACCGGAAGCTGCGAAACAATGATTGTGGATTTATGATTATCACTGCTATCGATAACTTCAAAGAAATCACGGCATTTATCAAGATCAAGGTCCATAAGTCCGAAATCATCAATTACCAACAGGTCTAGTCTGGCCATATGATTTACGTAATCAAGGTAAGTGCCTTTAATTCGTGCCTGGTCCATTTCACTCATCATGGTATTTGCGCGGATGTATCGGACTGTCCTAAACTGTCTGATTGCCGCAATACACAATGCGTTTAATATATAAGATTTTCCTGCACCAGTAGCACCCGTGATAAGAAGGTTTCTTCCTTCATCAAGCCATCTACAGGTAGCAAGCCGTTCAATGGTTTCTGTGTCCAGCATTCTGGCAGGATCATATATAGTATCATCAAATGATGCCTGTGGATATCTGAGAGTTGCTTTTTTTAGAAAACGGTTGAACTTTTTGTTGAAACGGAGTTCCCACTCATAGTTTACTATGTTTGAAAATCTTTCATAAAAGCCGGAAAGATCCGAATTAGGATTTCGTATCTGCTCTTCATAGGCTTCTGCCATACCTGACATTTTCATCTGTTTGAGACGGTCAACAATAACCATCTCTTCAGCGGTTAAATTTATATCTTTCATTGTATTCACCTTTACTTATAGAAGTCCTTTCCTCTGATGTTTTCATGCGATGGAAGTGATTTTCCACCACCGGAATCCGTGTTGTTAGCAACGGTTCCAAGGACTCTCTTAAAGTATGAATACTTACAAGCATGCATCTCAATGCACTTGCGTGAGGCTTCTTCAACAATTCCATGAGGAATTCCCTTACAGGAATGAAGGATGCCAGCACAGCTGTTATAAGCCTGTTCTTCGTGCTTTGCAGAGCGGAGTACCTGTTCTATCAGTTCTGCGGTATACTCGCCATATGCAGATGCCCACCTGCGATAATAATCCCCGTCACGGGCATTGACTTCTTTGTAATAAAGGTGTTCCGGCTTCATATGACTGTCATCTGTGATATATTTAGGGAATTCCCTGTATGAGCGCTTATGTTTGCAGACAAAGCGGTTATTGCGGTCACAAATGATAATCTCTTTAGGTGTAGCCTTTAGGATTGCAGGCTGGCCACGATATGTGTACAATACTGAGTAATAGTGGCCATCATACTCAAGATGATAGTTATCAGGAACTTTTAGAATGTATTTATAGTCACAAGTGGAATACTTATCGCCTGGCAGCGGTTTCATTTGCGGCTTGTCATACCTGAGGTATGCATCCATTCTGGAACCAACTTTTTTCTGGAATTCTCGTCTGTTGATGTCCGCTATTATTTTTTGCGTCTCATCATTGATTGCTTCCAGAGAAGTAAAGATTTTTTCTTTCAGCCTTTCGATAAGGTGGGTTTCCAGATACTTTACATGATTCTCAACCGTTGACTTGCCTTTGGGCTTTCTTGCCGGAGGCGGAAGTATTATAACGTTATAGAATTCCTCCAGATCCTGATATGCGGTATTAATGACCAATTCATCTTTCGTGTGCTTTTTTACCGCCGTTTTGCAGTTGTCCGGTACAAAGTATTTTGGAACCGCATCATAAAACGTGATTGCATTAACTGTTCCCTGCATAAAGCTTGGAAGCTTTTCATCCAGGAAGCATTCCGCATAAACAAGACTGCTTACACCAAGTGTAGTTGTAAATATATGGACTTTTCTGACTTCTCCTGTGTGAGGATTCACTAGAAGTTCCGGCTGGTCACCAACCCAGTCGATATACATTTTTTCGCCTGGAATACGTTCTACCGGCATGGAGACCTTATCGCCCCCATAATTCTTTTCTATGAATCTGGAAAAGTATTCGTAGAACTGGGAAGTCTGGTAACCATTAGGGTGCTCACTCTTGTAATCGAGCCAGCAGTAAAACATGTTTACCCTGCTTCCCTTAGACATCATACGCTCGTAGTAGCGCTCAAAATCAGGCATGGGAATGTTATCCTTCCTGATGTTTCTGGGAGGATAAATCAGTTCCTCCACCTGGGAGGGTTCCAGTTTCAGAAAATCCTCCCAACTAAAACCGGAATCTTTGTACCGGTTCATGATTAGGTCTATGCCACTGTTGCCAATGCCATAGCGCTCACGTATAACCGGATATGATGTTTTATTATTTCTCAGTCCGATTACACCAATAATTGTGTTGTAGTCATGCATAATCATAGCTCCTTTCGTAATGAATTTTTAACTACGAAAAGAACTATATCATATATTAAAAAATTTCCCGTTTGAAGCGGAAAGGCTTCCCGTACGGGCGGAAAGGGTCATCCCGTTTCGAACGGAATTAGCTTCCCGATGGAGCGGAATATGCAATCTTTAGGAATCTAAAGACTGCATATTTACGAAGATAAAGGGATATGATATACTATATGTATGTTCAGAAAGGTGGCATATAAAATGATTTCTTATAAAAAGTTATTTTTATTAATGGAAGAAAGAGAAATATCAAAGGAAAAATTAAAGAATGATATTGGAATCTCCTCTGCAACAATGGCTAAGCTTGCCAAAAATGAAGAAGTGGCACTATCAACCATACAGAGTTTATGCAAATATTTTGATTGTCAACCGGGGGCAATTCTATCATACGAAAAAGAAATAGATGAAAATTCAATCCTCTTTAGACTCAGGGAAGAACAGGACATGAAGCTAAAAGGCGGATTATATCATCAGACGCAGGTGAGATTGGCCTATAACTCAAATCATATGGAAGGCAGCCGATTGACAGAAGACCAAACAAGAAGTATCTACGAAACCCAAACAATCGGTGTTACAGAGGGAACTGAAAAGATTGATGATATCATTGAAACAGTGAATCATTTCAGGTGTTTTGATTACATTCTAACAGTATCAGATAAAGAACTGTCAGAAGATATTGTGAAGCATATTCATTTATTATTAAAGAGCGGCACAACCGATAGCCAGAAGGAATGGTTTGCTGTAGGAGATTATAAAAAGCGCCCCAATATGATTGGAAATATGATGGAAACAACACACCCTTCAAAGGTTGCATCAGAAATTAAACAATTGTTAAAAAGCTATAGAGAAAACAGTAATGTAACATTTGAGGATATCGTTGATTTTCATTATCGCTTCGAAAAAATACATCCCTTCCAAGATGGAAATGGTCGTGTAGGAAGATTGATTATGTTTAAGGAATGTTTAAAATATAATATTCCTCCATTCATTATTGAGGATGTATCAAAAGAATATTATAGAAGGGGATTGCAGGAATACACGACAGAAAAGGGATTTTTAATTGAGACTTGCAGGGCCGCACAGGATGTATATAAAAAGTTGTTAGAGTACTTTGAATATATTTAGACTAAAAGCAAAACCAGGGGAGTTTTAACACCTTTCCCTGGTTGCTGTATTTTATGCTAAATAGTTATAACCTTTAAGCACATAATTCTGATGACAGTAAGGATGCTCTACTCTTCCTTCTCGATAGTCAAGATCATCCCTGTTCCTTTCACAGATAATAAATCCGATTTCTCCTATGTCATCTATCCAGTCATATCTTTTACTGTAAAAAGCATACTCGCAAAGGCACTTCTCTGTAACTGCCACCTTTATTAATTCTACTGCTTTATCATGTTCTGAATGCCTATATTTATTATCCAATGCTTGGATTCTTTCCTCTATTTCATCAATATAGAAATAACTCGTCAAAGCAATCTCTTCCGTACCCATTTATTGTCCGGTTCTACTGCAAGTCAAGCACCTTTAATTCCATTTCACCTCTTACAGTTACATCTATCTCTACCTCTACTGTTTCCATAGAATCATATCCGTAAATAGAAACCGAATCTTGTATCACTATCGGATATCCGGCACATCCGGATACCGTATCTTTCAGAGAAAGCTGTCCATCTTTTTTGACAATCACCCCTTTAAAAGAAGCCCACACATAATATACCGCTTCACCATTACCGGTATTATAGCGAACCTCGTACACATCATATAATCGATTCGTCCGCTTTCCATCCGTGGTCAAAAATAACTTTACCGGCTTCATTTCTACCAAATAGTCTTGATCTTTTGATATATCTAAATTGCTTTTTAATACTTTTTCTGCTTCTTCGTGAAGCTTTTCCAACTCTCCTGCCGAGAGATTCTCCCTGCTAAAAAATACTCTCAAAAAATGCCCTCCTCTTACTGAATACCGATTATAAAAAGAAATTGTCCAATAATCTTCTTTTTCAACAATTCCATCACTATTTGCCACCTGATAGAATTTCTTTGCATTACTCATTCCATTCACGACAAAATAGCAATCAAGCCCCCAAATCCTTGGGGGACTTGAAGGCTTGATTTCATTATATCATTTATTGTAATTGAACCATCACAAGGTCTGCTGAAACAGGCCTTGTTCCGCCTGCAAGGGGCGTAATCGTCAAGGCTGCTGCATTTCCTGCAGGATTCCGCAGAGTCAAAATGGAATTAATGGTTGTTGTTGTTACAATAGCCATTCCAACGATTTGGGAAGCCCCTGTTGCGCGCCCGGAAACCGTGTACAGTAAATCCGCACCAAAACCGTCATTATAGCAACGACCATTATTATTATTGAACATATTGAATCTATTCACAATAATCTCCCTTTTTAATTTGATTATTTTAAATAACGTTTTGAAACAAATCCAGTCTGGCCATTATAAACCACATACAACCAAACGGTTCCGTCCGATTCCTCTGTATAGTATCCATAACATTTTACTTTTGCATTTTTGGTATTGAATCGAGTACTTCATACTTACTATTAGCACCTGCACGGAGTTTCAAATCTGCCGTTATTGTTACATACGTTCCTGCCAAATTTTCATCAAAGCTTTTTGCCCACATTACTTTTATAGCTTCTTTATTCTCTTCTTTTACCGTTCCTCCGAATATTTCGCAGATACCCTCAGCGATGCCCAATGCAATTCTTCTGCTCCACTCCGGACTTAAAATGAATTTAATATCCGTGCTCTCCCATAAAATCCACGCAGAACAGTAACATGTAAAATGCAAATGCTTTCCACTGCCTTTATGAAGCATTCTGCCTTCTTGGGGGCAAAATAAGTTAATATCAGACATTCCTATCCCTCAAAGGTTCCCTTTCCAAGGATACGTAGCACCTATTTCCTCGCTACAACCAACTACTACTTTCCCTTATAAATAGGCAAAAAAAAGCCACCAAAGCACTTAATGCTTTGGCGGCCGGATTCCAACTATTACTTGACTCTGTTAAGCAGATAATTCTTCTTTATTGATTCTGGATGCTATGGCATTAAACATATCCTTTGCACCATTTTGAGTCATAAACAGAACTTTAATATCTTTATGCCAGATAGTAGGAGTAATATATAATGCATAAAATGCTCTTCTTATTTTTCTATCAAAATATCCGGTGCTTCTGACACTTAAATCCTGGACTGCACTTATGGGAATAACATATACGCCATTGTAAACAGAGATAAATAAGTGAATGTCACCGATTCTTACTCTACTGTTATTATTTTTATGATTACTGTTAGCATATTCCAATTCAAGCTGATTTTCTGTATAGTTACCCTCTTCCAGGTATTTTTTTACCTGTTTGCTTCCATTAACCAAAACATATGATTGCTTGATAATCACACAAAGGCAGAATACACCAAAAAAGAACGCTGTTATAATAG
>JAFUKS010000244.1 GCA_017473445.1 Lachnospiraceae bacterium | reverse complement strand
CTAATACGCTCTTTAAGAAATTCTTGGTATCAATGATACCCTTCATATACATATCAGCCTTGCCATCATGGGCCAGCTTTACTGCAATCAGGGAAGCCTTGATCACATCGGGCTCATCAATAATCTCAAACTGGGATAAATCCATATTTAAGGTAGCAGCAATCTCTGCAATCTTGCCCGCATCACCTACTAAAATCGCATCTGCGATGCCCAATCTCTTTGCTTCCTGCACTGCTTCCAGTACTGCGCTGTCCTGTGCTACGGATACAGCTACGGTCTTTTTGCCGCATTCTTTTACCTTTGCTACAATCTGTTCAAAATTCATTACATGTCCTTCCTGCCCGTGGGTTCGGGCATTTCTTTTCTCTTGATACGAGGCCACATTATTCTCCCGTAAAATTCTACACAAGCTTGAGAACATAAGCCCTCCGCATCTTACCTTTTCTAATCGTTAAAATAGTAACACAGTATATGTCAAAAATCAAGGGATGGGCTGAAAAAGAGCCCTTCTCTCCAAGGAGAAACTCTCCTTTCATCCTTCCAATAAGGATATGATTCCTTCCAAGGTATCCACCCTTGCATACAACAGCTTCTGCAGCTCCTCATCCGGCTCCGTCTGGTCCGGTACCATTACCACCTGACATCCTGCTCTGTAGGCAGATAATACCCCATTGGGAGAATCCTCCACTGCAATACACTCTCCGGGAGCCAGTCCTAACTGCTCACAAGCATAGGCATAAATATCCGGAGAAGGTTTCCCCTCCTTTACCATGGTGGCACTAATCAGCGTATCAAAATAAGGCCGAAGTCCGGTAAGCTGTAAGTACTTCTCGGTCCGCTGCAGATCCGTAGCGGTAGCGATAGCGGCTGTTATTTTATGTTCTTTCAAATACTCTAAAAGCTGAAAAGCACCCGGTTTTACCTGAATTCCCACCCGGTCCAGACATTCCTCCATTAACTCCTTGCGCCGGTCCCGGACTGCGTAATAATCCAGTTCCTGTCCAAACATTTCCTGCAGGCGTGCCGGCGCAAAGGGCCTGCCTAAGCTACGCATGGACAAAGCCTGGGCATCGGTCATATGGTAACCGAATTCTGCCAATGCCTTGGGCCAGAACACCCGGTAATACTTCTCAGTATCTATTAATGTGCCGTCCATATCAAAAATAACTGCTTTTATGATTGGGCCGTGAGTAATTGATTGGGTCATAGCATTACCTCTTTCTTTATGTAGCCTGGTATTGTTCTCTCTATACCATATCATCATACTCCAAAATACAATTTTCGGAAACTATTTTATTGTATTGAATTACATAACAGGCGTCCTCCGACACCCGCGTCAATAAGTCCGTCAAATATCCTGCCACAAGCCTTGTCATAGAAACATGCGTTACCAAGCCCGATTTTACGCAATATGGCAATAATATCATTGAAAATGACACACGATTCTGCCCTTTCGTCGCGTTTTTATGACGCATAAGTCACTTTTTCATTGACTGAATTAGTCTCTTTTTTCGGGCATAGCCTTACTTTTTCCCTCTATAATATTTACACCTTTCCACTGACATAGTGTCCGTATTATATACATTAGGAGCTTTTTAAATCAATACATCGCTAAAGCTTCCAAGGAACCACGCCACTAGCGCGTAGTTTTCTTAATACAAAAATAGTGGTGGGAATCAGGATGATTCCCACCACTTACTCTACCGCTTATTCTTTTCTAACACTATCTTCTTATTTTGCTTTCCACATAGGCTTTTATCTCTTCATTATCTTCCAGCATTCTACATCCTACTACGCTGATGTCATGATTGTCTGTGGACCGGATGATGACAGCCGGTAGGGGGCTACCGTTCAACAATTCAAAGTCGTGAATGATGAGCTCTATCGGTTCTCCAATCATAGAATCTAATCCTGTTTCCATACATTTAAAAGCATATCCACCGGCACTGAGATTGACCATCTTGCCCTTGATGGAACGCTGCTTACCGGGGATTCGAACCTCACAGGCATTGTTCATCGGATATCTGGGATATTTTCTACGGTTCTTTACCTTCGGATTACCCTCTACCATAAGCAGGTATTGGTCATCCTTCTTGCGGATAGTTACCTCCTGCCAGGTGTAGGTGGTGTTATTTACCACAATATGTACATCCAGCCGAGTCTTCTTTTCTTCTGCCAGGAAGTTTTCCGTCTCACCGGAAGCATCAATGACAATCTTGCCTTCTTGTGCATCTACTACGGTGGTATGGTGTTCTCTGCCGCCATTTCCTACCAGAATAAGCTTCATACCCGGAAGAATATCCTCTGTATCCATGAATCCGCCATCTCCCAGCTCTACTACCAGATTGCCTACAATGGTCTCTATAATCTCTACATTTCGTGCAGTCTCTTCATACTTGCTCATCATGGTCACTGTGGTGGTCTCAGATTCTACCACACTCTCCGTCATGGATACCATGATGTCCTGCACCTTTTTCATATTCTCTACCATGCTCTTATTGGAGTTTTCCACTCTCCTCATGGCGGAATCTACTACCTGAATCTCATCACCCAGCTGCTTGGAATCCTCTGCAATCATTCCTACACTGGAATTTACCATCTGTATGGTTCCCAAGGACGCTTCTATCAATTCCACGATGGCGGAGATGGACTCTGTCATCTTTTCAGAGGTCTCCTCTAATAACTGTAGTGCCTGCATAATGCTGGAGGATGATGCCTGAGTACCCAAGCTCAGGTTTCTGATTTCATCTGCAACTACCGCAAAGCCCTTGCCCTGCTCACCGGCTCTGGCTGCTTCGATGGAAGCATTCAATGCCAACAGATTGGTCTGGGAGGAAATATTCTCTATGGTGCCGGTCTCCTGTTTTACCTTGCCAAACTGGTTCTTGAACTCCTCCAGGATCACTTCAATATCTGCAGACAACCTAGCCATGGTATTGGTAGCCTCTACCGCATTCTCCAACTCCCGTACGCTGGAATGGGCATGGTCGGCGGATTTATCACTGAGTTCCACAATATGCTCTACCAGATCAGCCACATTGCCCACCTGATTTTCAATATCCTGGGACATCTCCATGGATGAATCAATGCTCTGTCCCAGTTCCCGGCTTCTCTCCACCAGACTTTCCATGGTATCCACTACCACACCGGCATCTTCTCTATTTTCCTCTGAAAGCTCACGTACTACTGTTACGCCATCTACGATGGAGGTACTGGCTGTCTTAACCTTCTTAACAGTATCTACCACCTTGTCCAGATTGGCTTGCACCGTATTAAGTAGGGCTCCATCAGAGGTAACCATATGCTTAATCGCCACTACATATCCTATATAACTGAATAGCATGATGAACAGCTGAATCTCATAATTGGATATATCACTGGAAGTATTCATGCCACTCATATAGTTCCTGACAATGGTAAAACATAGCACTGCAATAGTGGCAACACCGCATCGTAGGATGAAATTACGATTCTTGTAAATAATCAACATACTGGTCAGTGGCAATATGTAAGTAAATGCAAGGGTACCGGGGGCGGTCAACATGATGTATAAATAAAGCAAACCAAAACCTACACCGATGATATCCTGATACATCTTGGTGTGCCATCCCTTCACCTGCAGCATTATCAATCCGAAAACAAAAGGCACCCAAGTAATCAATTCCATAATGATATAGAATTCTACCGTTTTCAAACCTTTCTTAATCTCGAAAACGTAAGCGATGGATAATACCACGGACATAGCCAGCCACATACCCATCGAGTTCTTATTTGCACTTTTGGCAAAATATTTCTCATCGTATTCCATAAGCGTCTCCTTTTCTAGAAAAAACTTTGTTGTACTCTATTATTTTACCACAATGTGTGCTTTTTTACCATAATTTTCAATCAATTTGTCGATTATTTTTTAAAAATGAGAGAAATCCACTACAACCATCCAAAATGTCACTATATGTCACATCAAATGCTCCGGTATACCAGGGGTCCGCAATGGATGCTCCGGGCCTGTCCGTATAATCCAGGAGCAGACTCACCTTGCCCTCCCGGTCCGGCCCGATGATCCGCGCCAGATTCCGCAGATTGTGACTATCCATACAAATGATATAGTCATACTCTTCATAATCCGCCCGGGTCACCTGCACCGCCCGCTTGCCCTCACAGGATAGACCGTGCCGTGCCAATTCTGCCCTGGCAGGGGGATAAACGGGGTTCCCGATACCGTTCCAGATCTCCTCGGTGCTGGTGGCAGCAGAGGCAATGTGGAAGTGGTGGGTAAGATGGTGTTTTTCGACAATGTCTTTGAATATGAATTCTGCCATGGGGGAACGGCAAATGTTGCCGTGATATAGGGTACCTTTCTTTCACTTAGCTTCTCCTCATTTAGAACTCCTACAGTTACTAGGTTTTCTTATCCTTTAAATGACATATCAAACGCCGGAGCCATTTCTTCAATTTCGCTTCTACTCAGTCCATACTGCTGAGCAATCCCTCTCCAATTGCTTTCCACAATATCCTTTATTCCCTGCAATTCCTCTGACGCCTGCGCCTCTGTTAGTCCATACATTTTTGCAACAGACAACGCCAAATTAAAGTCAATCAAATTATTGTCAGAGTCCACATTGAGTGATAATGTATCCCCATAAATATTAGGATTCACATCATATAGCGGGGACAGACTCCATCCATCCCTCACCAAGATAAAACCATGATTTCTCAAATGGTCATCTGTGTTTGACACCGCCATATTGAACACAATCCTGCGCCACAGTTCCCGCAAATCTTTCCCCGGTGTTGCACTATTAGTTTTAATAATAGATGCAATCTCCATATAGCTGGAACCGGCCAATGCATCTGCTCCATCCTTTTTACCTAAAAGTGTCATTGCTGAAGCAAAATGAATTCTCCTATTTCCCTCTCTGTCAAATCTCTTTGTCAGGAATGTACTTCCTGTTTTAGAAAAGTTCTCCAGCTTTGCTTCCGGCACGTTCAAATTACACATGTCAGCCAAATCGTGAACAACCATTTCCCAAGCCCCCACATTGATTTCATCATGTTTTGATGGGAATTTGGCAATCCATAAAGAACCATCCGGTGCAACAACAGTCGCCTTTGGTCTGGCTCCACCTAATGAAGAACCTGGTGCTACTAACTGTTTCAACCACTTTTCTTCCATACCATCATCGTTCTTCTCAAATGACAAAGAAGCCGACTCCAGTTTACGAAGTGTTGTCCAAGGAGGTGTTGTCAGTTCTTTATCATCAGACATAAACGGTCCACCTTTCGATGTCGAAAATCTTAAACCGCCCATTCTTGTCTCATCATAGACTCCTATCAGAAAATCTAATTCTGTTAAAGTCCTAGGTTTTCTCTCTTCCTTCTTCGCAATAATTGCTTCATGCCTCTTCATCAAGAGACGTCCCCATCTGTCCGGGCAGGAATCCTCAAACACACCAAACATCAACTTATCTGCCGGTGTATACTGACGTCCCTTAAACATTCTCAAATCCGGATCTAGGGTCACATTATTGGTCAAATCATTTAACCATTCGTCGTCATATTCAAAAGAAACCACCTGTTTCCCTCTACCGCCGTCCACATACAGCGTACCTATTAACGATGGAGTATCTGATTTCCAATTCTCATATACATAAATTTCATTTACATTATCCATCTAATCCTACTTCCTTTTTGCCCGCTTCGGAGTTACTAAATTCATATCCTGAATTCTTCTGCCAAATTCATCATCCTGCGCCACTAGCTCTAAGTCTTTATCCATACCTCCCAAAGCATGCAACACTGCAGCATAGGTTCCTATAGCCACCGTTGGAGTTCCTTTTTCCACAGCCCACAACGTAGCTCTACTAATTCCGGCTCTTTCTGCTACTAACTCTGTAGAAAGATTACGACGCAATCTGGCCATCTTTATCTGTTCACCCATATTCTCTAAAATTTTTTGTGTATCCGGCATAACTACTACTGTTTTTTTACTCATATTTTCACCTCTTATGTTTAATATAATAAACCTATTGTTGTGTTTTGTCAATTTTATTAAACATTAATTTTTGTGATTCTAATTATACATTATACCCAAATATGAACTTTTATCCCATACTAAAATAGCACTCCGGCAATAATCAATTTCTACTGCCGAAATGCTATTCCTTTTTCAACCATGTCACAGCACCAAAAGCCCCCAAAATGGTATAAATGGAGATTCATCCCCTACTTTCCCCTACTTCTTTTTCCTCACTACCACAACACATACTGCCACAAGTATAACTACTACCAGTGCCCCTATCCATATCCATATCACAGTAAAATTCGAGCCATTTCCTATTACACCCGCTTCTCCGGCTACTTCCTGTTCCTCCTCCATGGCCGTTTCCTGTACTCCCTCCTTTTGGGATAGGTTTTCACCACTTCCTATGCTTTCTTCCTCTGTAGCAGAATTCACCCCAGGCTCCTGCGCGTCAGCCTCTGCCGGGGCCTTAGAAGGCTCCGCTATAGATTCCTGTGTCGGTTCCTGCGCAGGCTTGGGTTTCTCCACTTCTGCTACCGCATACACGCTAAAGTGATCCGTCTCAAAGGTTACATAGGGTGTGCCATCGTCCTTCTTATGTAGCGTCGTGGTGCATGCCTCCAGCTTGCCATCCTCGGAAACATAGTATACCACCACTTGTTTATCTTCCGGGACTTGATAGTCTGCGGGCAAATCAATATCCACCTTCACCTTTGCACCTGTATGATGTATCCCATTGCCGGATCCATCTGCAATTTCTATGTCATATACCGCCTTGGTATCACCACCGGCAATATTAGCAATCAGGGTTGCCACCTCTTCCAACTGCGTACCTGAGACATATTTTTCTGCTCTCACAATCATATCCGCAGGAAGTGTAGACGCTGATGTATCTATCGCAACGGGAGCGACCTGGGTAGAAAGACTGTTCAGCACCGTAATCGTCGGCTCCACATCCCTTACAGAATAGATAAATTCATTGATCGATTTTCTCACCGGAGAAGTATCTGAACCGGCAGGAGTCTCCGACATTTGATAGCTCACATTATTCATATGCCGAAAATCTCTAAGGCTGAATAAGCTGGTACTATATTCCACCCATTTCCGGTTTTCTCTGGTATAATGTCCGTTTCCCTCTAAGATTACCTCGAAATTGCCCTTCCAAGTACTACAGATATCCTCGCTAATCCTTACAAAACCATAGCCACCATACTTCACACCATCGTAAATGACACTGACCTTGGCTGTATAATCTACCGCATCTTTATTATGATCCCACAATAGGAAATAGATGTCCTTGGCAGTATAGGCAGGGTCTCTATCTTTCCATTGTGCCACAAATCTTGTAGTCTCTGTGATGGTGTAACTATTGACCTGGTCCGCACTCCAGAGACTGCCTACCATATTGCCGGAGGCGCCGTACACATTCCACCCCAGAAAATCCTTTCCGATGGCAGTAGGAGAATCGCCTATAATCGTATGGTCCGCAGCACTGATAGAGGCTCCCTGGGGCACCACAAATTCTGCATCAAAGTTATTCATATCCGGGTGTCCTACCGTTAGATAGGTGCCTCCATTACAGTCCACATACACGGTTATATTATTGATAGCAGTAGCATGCACCTGCTGTCCGGCACTACCAGCCAACAAAAGCACGCCCAGCATCATGCATAACATTTTTAACAGTTTTCTCGCTCTACGCATCTCTTCCATCCTTTCCGGTTCTTTCTGTATTCAAATACTCGTTCCATTTTGCATTGGCGCTTTCCAGCTCCTTTTTCTGCATAATGCGGTTCCGGTCGCTTAATATTGCCAGCATCTCATCTACCACCTCTTCCATGGGGAGCTTCTTATAATGGGACAAATATCCAATCATTCTCTGTGCCGTCCAGTCCGTATTTAGATTCCTTGTAACTTGGTCACAAAAGGGTTCCGGATATCCCCTGCGAAGCATTATCTCGTATAGCTCCAGGCTCTTTTCTGTTCTGGGTTTCATCCAACCGTTCTCCTTCTATAGACTATCTTGTCCACATATTTAGATAGAGGTTTACTCTTTTATTTTCTATTTTTTCATTATACTACTTGTTACCCCTATCAGCAAAAGAAAATCGCTATTCTCGCCAAATCACCGCATATTCTTCCCACATTTCATAGGCTACAATTGCTCCTTTTCTTTCCTATTTTCTCTCACCAACTCACACAGCACCCCCTGGGGCAACACATACTTCACGATACCTTTGGCCCTATCCCCAATCCTATCATACAGTCTTCCGGCACTCATACTTTCTCCCTGTACAGTGTAAGGACTGTTCGCTACGTATCCTACCAATCCCAGACCATCCATCTCCACCTTGATGGCTTCCTTGTCGTGCTCATTGTCCGGTTCCTTGACTAACTTCACTTCCATCTTAGGCTCAAAATATTCCTGTCCGTAATGATGCTTTGTTCCTGCAATTGTAAAATAAATTTTTTCCATAATCGTTACCTCCATTCATAATTTTTACACTTTCTGCTACGCTTACTTTAAAAGAACCATCCGGTCCTTTTGGGATAATACAATCATATCAAATAATAAGTCCCATAAAATGTACAAAAAATAATCCCAGACCATATATGTCTGAGATTACCTATTATGCTTATTGCTAAAGTGTATCCTATGAAATTCCTCCGGATTTATCTCAAATCCGATTCTTCATAAAATCCTTCGTTAAAGGACGCATTGATTTCCGCAATTTCTCTTTTCCCATCAATATAATCACGATACATATCCCACAAATCAATGTCACAGCCGTCCATAACCTCATCATCCGGCACCCAACTACGAATCAGTT
>JAFUKS010000243.1 GCA_017473445.1 Lachnospiraceae bacterium | reverse complement strand
GACTTTTCAGGAATTGTATCGAAAAACGGTTCCCTGCGGTGTGTGGCAGGATGGAAATGAGTTAGTGATTATTTTTGAGTCTCATAAAGAGCCCTGCGGTATTATCTGGTATGATACAAAGGGGAAGGAGCTGGAGCGTATTGCTTTTCATGCAGAACACAGAACCGGAAGCCGTTATGTGGTTACGTTACCCTTAAAGAAGTATCAGAATGCCCGTTATCTCTTTTTTGAGGGAGAAGAGTTGGTGGCGGATGCCTATGCCAAGGAATTGGCAGTACCTGAAAGCTATGGGCAGCAATGGGCTATGGAGGATTTGAAGGCAGGGGTTCCTACCTTCAAATTCGATTGGGGAAAGGATACCTATCCCAGAAGAGCTTACAGCGACAGTGTGGTATATTTGGCTCATGTAAGAGGGTTTACGGCTCATAAGTCTTCGGGTGTTTCTTATCCGGGAACCTTTGACGGTATCCGGGAGAAGATTCCCTATTTAAAAGATTTGGGGATCACCACCTTGGAATTACAGCCTGCTTATGAATTTCCCGAGTATCCTTTACGGGAGGAATATGCCCGGCTGGCGAAAAACCGCTATGATTTGCCTTTGGATGGAAGCTGCCCGGAGCGTTTATTGAACTATTGGGGGTATAAGCCGGGGTATTATTTTCTGCCGAAGAAGGCTTACAGCCACGGGAATCCCATAAAGGAATGCAAGGAATTGGTAAAGGCCTTACATAAGAACGGAATGGAACTGATATTGCAGTTTTACTTCCCTAAAGAGGTTAAGGGACGGGATATTCCTTTTATTTTACAATACTGGGTGGAAGAATATCATGTGGACGGTTTTCATTTAATGGGAGAAAATCTGCCCATTGCTTTAATTGGAGAAACTGCAAGCTTACAAGATACCAAGTTCTGGTATGAAAATCCTGTAGAAAGCGGGTTGGAAGGAACCGGAGCCTATGAAAATTGGGCTTATTACAACAATGAATATATGTATCCCTTGCGTAAATTATTGCGGGGAGATGAACATGTATTGGAAGAAGCTTTAAAATATATGCGACAGTTGCCGGAGGGCTGCGGACAGATCAATTTTCTGACCAATTATTATGGTCTTACCTTCATGGACCTGGTTTCCTATGACCGTAAACACAACGAAGTCAATGGAGAGGGCAACCGTGACGGTGGTGATTTCAACTGTAGCTGGAATTGTGGCGAGGAAGGTCCCACCCGTAAGAAAAAAATTCAGCAGCTTAGGGAACGGCAGATAAAGAATGGGATGATATTGCTTTTTGCCAGTCAGGGGACTCCACTGCTTTTCATGGGAGATGAGTTTGGCAATAGTCAAAAAGGTAACAACAATCCTTATTGTCAGGATAACGAAATCACATGGCTGGACTGGAGCTTGCTGGAAAAACAGGATGATTTACGGCAGTTTTGTAAAGCGATGATTGCCCTGCGTATGGAACATTCTGTACTGCATCCCAAAGAGCAGGCTACCGGTATGGATTATCGTTGCTGCGGTTATCCGGATTTGTCCTATCATGGAGAAAGAGCATGGCAACCGGATACCATGTATTATAACAGACATATTGGCATACTTTATTGCGGTCAGCATCCGGTAAATCATAAGGATTCATTGTTCTATTATTTTGCCATAAATTTACATTGGGAGGAACATACTCTGGCAATGCCCCAGTTACCCAAAGGGTGGACATGGCAGAAGGTGACTGTTACCGGAGAGGTGCAAGCAGATGCTACCGGGCAGCATATATTGCTGGAAGGCAGAAGTATCTGTGTCTATAAAAGTGTAAAAGAGAAGAAGGAAAAGAAATGAATAAGGTCTGGAAGCATTTAAAAACCATAACTTATCATAAGATTTTAGTAGCCCGTGGTTGCTTTAAAGTAGGATTGTACAGACAGGGGATTATGCATGATTTATCCAAATATTCTCCAACAGAATTTGGTGTGGGCATCCGCTATTTTCAAGGTACCCGCAGCCCTAATAATGCAGAACGGGAAGATATCGGTTATTCCTCTGCCTGGCTCCACCATAAGGGACGTAATAAGCACCATTATGAATATTGGGTGGATTATAGTATGCATATTCCCGGAGGCATGAGTCCAGTGGCAATGCCGGATAAATATGTGGCAGAGATGGTGATGGACCGGATTGCCGCAAGCAAGGTGTACAAGGGCAAGGATTATACGGATAGCAGTGCCCTGGAATATCTGGAAAGTGGCATTGATGGCGCGCTTATGCACCCTGATACCAAGGAAAAATTGCATTTCATCCTAAAAATGCTGGCCCAAAAGGGTGAGAGGGAGACCTTTGCATATATTAAGCAAGTGTTTCTTAAAAAATAATATTTTGATACTCACGATAAGAATATGTTGCACTCATGAATTACTTTTACTGATTTAAAGGGAGAGAAAATGGCTTCAAATATAAGATTAGTAGAGCCTACCATGGAGTATGAGGAGCAAATCTTACGATTCCGTCAGGCTCTATTAGATGCCAATGATAGGGAGGGTTTTGCTGGCTGTGCCTGGTTGGAGGATTATACGGATGTGGGAGAATGGCTGAAGTTTTTGGCAAAGTTAAAGACTACCAAGGAACGGGTTCCATCGGATTTATATTTGGCAGTACGGATTTCCGATTCCAAAGTTGTGGGTGTGATTGAGTTTCGCCATCATATAGACCATCCTATTTTGGGACTTTGGGGCGGACATATCGGTTATACTGTTTGCCCAACGGAACGCGGCAAGGGATATTCCAAGGAGATGTTACGGCAAAATCTGGAAAAATGCCGAGTACTGGGCTTAGACAAGGTCCTGATTACCTGTAATGATGATAACATTGCCAGCGAACGGACCATCCTCGCCAATGGGGGCGTGTTTGAACACACAGTAGAGGTAGGTGGCAGTACAATTAAGCGTTATTGGATTACACTATGATAAAACTTTTTTGAGCAATGGAAAGGAAGTATTGGTAAACATAGATGCTTTGGAGGGGTAATTATGAGTTCCCAAAAGTCACCTCTTGAAAAAGAGTGGTTAAGATTACTAAAACAAGAACAGTCCTATATGAAAAAAAGCATGGAGAAAAAAGACTCTAAGCTAAATCTGTTCCTTGCAGGGAAAGTGCCCGAGAAATTGCAAGGTACTCTGGATAATGCTTTTTCCAAGGCGTTTTACGTGGTATTCGAAAAAGGTACCGGAGTAATTGAGAAGACTTATCGGAAAGAGGATACAGAAAAAACATATCAGATCAATGAGTATGCGTCCCGGGTACGGGAGGATAGAAAGTCTCTGAAGGCTTTTTCCAAGAAAGCAGCCGGGAGCTGTACCGGTAATCTGGTATTGTCCGGGGTGTCCGGTATTGGATTGGGAGCACTGGGAATTGGATTACCGGATATTGTTCTTTTCACCGGTCTGGTATTGAAAAGCGTATATCAGATTGCACTTAACTATGGATTTGATTATATGGCTGAAAAGGAAAAGCTGTTTATTTTGGTACTGATTCAAGGTGCTTTAGCTCATGGAGAAGAGTTACTTATTATAAACGGAAAAATTAATCAATATATAGAAAAGGGGGACTGGGGGCCAACCGATTCCTTGGAAGAGGGAATCCGAACTACGGCAGGTTTCTTGTCTAAAGAATTATTATATATGAAATTTTTGCAGGGAATTCCTATTGCAGGCGTGGTTGGCGGAGCTTACGATGTGATTTATCTAAAACAAATTGTGAAATATGCGGAGTTAAAATATCGTCGTCGGTTTTATGATAAGAGGCGTAGCGGATGATAAAATCGTTTTTGGGGTGCAAGTATAGAAAAGTGTTCATACACAGATTTTATTTGTTTGCATAAGATATTGTAAAAGTATAACAGGTATGAGTAGATGAATTCTTGTATTTTTCTTTTACTTATCAGCTGTCTTTGTAATAATAATTGTGGTATGAATGCAGGAAACTGCGTCCAAAACGATACCAATTGCAATGATGTATGCAAAGATAAATGTATGTGTGAAAACAATTCCAATGTAAGAGGAGATGATTGTGGCTGTGAACATCATCATCACCACTATGATAATGAATGTGGTTGTGAGATTCCTCAGGCATGGCAGCGTGGGAATGAAGATTGCGACAGAAACACCAGAAGCAACTATGATGACAGAAGAATGTCACCGCCCCCTGTGCGTAATAACGATTGTTCCTGCAACAGATAAGTGAATTATTTGTATTGACATTATGAGAAAAATGTTATAAATTTATGTATGATCTCAATTGGAAAGAGACTTTCCAAAGCAAGGTTGGCAACTTCTGTTGTCTTATTGATTGAGTTAAAAGCTCAGTTTTATAAGTTGGTTACTATAAACCCAATTATGCCCGGGGCATGAACTTGTGAAATGGTCAATAAGAGTAGTAAAAGTAATCTTTGCTATATAGACTCTGATCTAATTGTGATCCGCTATAAGTACGTGATTTTGTATTTTCCAAGTGACATGCTGTTTGTGGCATGTCACTTTTTTGTTACCGGTTAATTGGATTCGTCGTATCACAGAGAAAGAGAAAATCATGAAAAAGATTATTGAACTAAAGAATATTACCAAGGCTTTTGATGGAGAAACCATTCTGGACAATATCAGTCTGGATATTCATGATAATGAATTTATTACGCTCCTTGGACCTTCTGGCTGCGGAAAGACAACAACTCTCAGAATTATCGGCGGATTTGAATATCCCGATCAGGGTGACGTGGTGTTTATGGGAGAGAGAATTAATAATGTTCCACCCCATAAGAGAAATGTAAATACAGTATTTCAGCGTTATGCTTTGTTCCCTCATTTATCAGTATTTGAAAATGTTGCATTTCCGTTGAGAGAACGTAAGGTTCCTAAAAAGGAAATTAAAGAAAAGGTAGAACAGATGCTGAAGATGGTGATGCTGTCAGGCTTTGAAAATCGCCGTGTGACACAGCTTTCCGGTGGTCAGCAGCAGCGAGTAGCCATTGCCAGAGCTTTGGTAAATGAACCTAAGATTTTACTTTTGGATGAGCCTTTGGGAGCACTGGATTTAAAGCTGCGTAAGGATATGCAGCAGGAATTAAAATAGATTCAGAAGAATACAGGAATTACCTTTATTTTTGTCACCCATGACCAGGAGGAGGCACTTAGTATGTCCGATACCATTGTGGTTATGAGTGAAGGTAAGATTCAGCAAATTGGTTCTCCTACAGATATCTATAATGAACCTGAAAATGCTTTTGTGGCTGATTTTATTGGTGAAAGTAATATTGTAGACGGTGTCATGCTGGAAGATTACCGGGTACAATTCGGTGGTCATGTTTTTGAATGCTTGGATACCGGTTTTGTCCCCAATGAGCCTGTGGATGTGGTGGTGCGTCCGGAAGACGTGGATATTGTGCCTGTAGAAAAGGGACAGCTGAATGGTCTTGTGACTACTGTTACTTTTATGGGTGTGCATAATGAGGCGATTGTAGATATCAATGGCTTTAAGTGGATGATTCAGACCACAGATCCGGTAGAAGAAGGGGCTCATATAGGAATTGAGCTGGAGCCCGATGCCATTCATATCATGAAAAAGTCCAAGTATTCCGGTATGTTTGGTGACTATTCCTCATTCTCTAACGAATTAGATGAATTGTCTGAAGTAGGAAGCGAGGAAGAGGAATGAAAAATGTGAAAAAGACCCCGAACAGTTATCGGGCAGCAATGACCCCCTATTCCATATGGTCCCTGCTGTTTGTAATTGTTCCGTTGATTTTTGTGGCTTATTATGCATTTACAGATAATCAATTTGCATTTACCACGGATAATATTACCCGTTTTTTCACTGCTACCAGTAATGTGATACAGGAGGATGGCTCTACGGAAGAGGTACGCACCTATTTATTGATTTTTATGCGTTCCCTAAAGTTGGCTGTGATTTCCACTGCAGTTTGTTTGCTGATGGGATATCCCATTGCATATATTATGGCCAGGGCAAAGGAAAAGACCCAGAAGACCATGATGACACTGATTATGATTCCTATGTGGATGAACTTTCTGATTCGTACCTATGCATGGATGACAATTTTACAGGATACCGGTATTATGAACAGCATTCTGGGAAAATTTGGCATAAGTCCCGTTCAGGTCATTGGTACGGAGACGGCAGTTATTATCGGTATGGTTTACGATTATTTCCCTTATATGGTGCTTCCCATTTATTCCATTTTAGCCAAACTGGATGTGAGATTGCTGGAAGCAGCAAGAGATTTGGGCTGTGGTAGTCTTTCTGTTTTGCGTAGAGTAGTATTTCCCTTAAGTATGCCCGGTGTTATATCCGGAATCACCATGGTATTAATTCCGTCTATCAGTACTTTTTATATTTCTCAGAAGCTGGGTAATGGAAAGTTCTTTTTGATTGGTGACGCCATTGAGGGACAGTATATTGCGAATAATTTGCATTTTGCGGCAGCCATTGCATTTATTTTGATGCTTATTTTGCTGGCCGGTATGGCACTTGTAAAATATGTTACTGCACGCTATGTGTACGGGGGTGAGTGATATGAGATTGTCTGCTAAGATTTACAGTGGTATCATTTTTGCTTTTTTATTTGCGCCCATTTTAGTGTTGCTCATTTTTTCCTTTAATGAAGCGAAAAGCCTTTCCGTTTTTTCAGATTTTTCTTTGAAATGGTATAAGGAATTATTTCATGACAGGAATACGTTGGAGTCGTTGCGTAATACGTTGGTTTTAGCTACTGCTGCAACGGTGATTTCTACCATTATGGGTACCTGCGCAGCTGTAGGAATGAATAAGCTGCGTTCAAAATGGTATCGTGCGGCTTTGAATACAGTGACCGATATTCCCATGACCAATCCGGATATTATCACAGGTATTTCTTTGATGCTGATGTTTGTTTTTGTGGGAAGAATGTTTGGGGCGGCAAATAGTTTGAATTTTTGGACTCTTTTGCTTGCCCATGTAACATTTTGTACCCCTTATGTTATTTTGCAGGTATTACCAAAACTCCAGCAGATGGATAAGGCTTTGCCTGAGGCCGCCATGGATTTGGGATGTACCCCCATACGTGCTTTTTTCAAGGTGGAATTGCCGGAAATCCTGCCCGGAATTATTACCGGTGCGATTATGGCCTTTACTCTGTCATTGGATGATTTTGTAATCAGTTATTTTACCACAGGAAATGGCTTTGAGACTTTGCCTATCCGAATTTATGGTATGACCAAAAAAACGGTTACACCTAAGATGTATGCTCTTGCAACCATCATTTTCTTTGTCACATTGGCATTACTTTTAATCAGCAATTTTGTTGATAATGAAGATAGCCGACAACTACAGAAGGAAAAGAAAAAAAGGAAAGCAAAGCATTACAAATAATGTCTTGTACTGCCAGAGCAGTTAAGAGGATATATGGAGGAGAAGATAATGAAAAAATTATTTGTTGTAGGTGCGGCTGTAATGCTGCTGGTACTTAGCCTGACCGGTTGCGGAAGCGATTCCCTTACATTGAATGTGTACAACTGGGGTGAGTATATTTCTGACGGTAGTGAAGGTACCTTTGATACCATTCGTGAATTTGAAAACTGGTATGAAGAGACCTATGGTCAGAAGATAACCGTAAATTATTCTACTTTTGCATCCAATGAGGATATGTACAGTAAGATTTCCAGCGGTGCAGTAAGTTATGATGTGGTTATTCCTTCTGACTATATGATTGCCAGAATGGCACAGGAGGATTTATTGCTTCCTTTGAACTTTGATAATATCCCCAATTATAAGTACATTGACGATACCTTTAAGGGTCTGTACTATGATGAGGAAAATAAGTACACTGTTCCCTATGCATATGGTATTGTAGGCGTTATCTATGATGCCAATGTGGTAGATGCGGCTGACGCTCAGGGCTGGGATTTGATGTGGAACGAGAAGTATAGTGGCAGTATTGTGCAGTTCAATAATTCCCGCGATGCTTTCGGTACCGCAATGTATAAGCTTGGTTTGGATGTAAATTCTACTGACAAGACGGTTTGGGACAAGGCTTATGATGAGCTTTTGACTCAGAGACCTTATGTATATAGCTATGTAATGGATGAAATTTATAATATTATGGAATCCGGTGAAGCTGCAATCGGTGCGTACTACGCAGGTGATTACTTTACCATGGTGGATGCGCAGGCAGAGAATGTGGATTTGCAGTTCTATTATCCTGAAAATACCAATTTCTATGTGGATGCGATGTGTATTCCTTCCTGTGCACAGAATAAGGAATTGGCAGAGATTTTTATTAATTACATGCTTTCCGAGGAGCCTGCAGTTGCAAATGCAGAATATACTTATTATGCATCTCCTAATAGTATTGTTTACAATAATGAAACCTATATTGAGGATATGGGAGAGGATGCAATGGCAATTCTTTATCCCGGTTTGGAAAATTTTGCAGATGAATATAATAAGGCTGCATATCGTAATTTAAGCACTGAGATGCTGGATTACCTGAATACCCTGTGGGAGAATATTAAGATTAACTAATTTAGGGAGGAACTTTCTTTTTTTGAAAGTTCCTCCTATTTTTACATGAATTTGGTATTTCAAAAAGCATTGAACTATGCTATATTAAAATCAGAGTTTGTACCAGTTTATGCTCCAGGAGGTCTGATTATGGCAAAGGCAAAAGAAAAATACGTGGCTTATATCTCAACATACACCCAGGGAGATTCTCATGGAATTAAAATATCTGATGTAGATATGGAAAATGGTGTTTTCAAAGAAAAAGACAAGGTAAAGATTACCAATTCGTCCTACATAGCAATTTCCCATCATAGAAAGTATCTCTATTCCATTACGGATTTTGGTGTAGAGTCCTATGTGATTCAAAAGGACGGCGGTTTGGAATTTTTAAATTTTGCCCCTATTCAGGGTATGAGAGGCTGTTATGTTTCCACTGATTACACAGATAGCTATTTATTTGTAGCCGGTTACCATGATGGGAAGCTGACTGTATTGAAGCTGAATGAAGATGGCTCCATTGGAGAAATTACGGATGCTGTTTTCCACAAGGGTTTGGGAAGCTTGGCGGAGAGAAATTTCAGACCTCATATCAATTGTGCTCGCATGACACACGACAATAAATATCTGCTTGTGGCAGACCAGGGGATGGACCATGTAAAGGCTTATGCCTTTGATTTGGAAAGAGGTACCTGTACCTTGGCTGATATCATCCGAAGTGAATTGGAGTCTGCCCCCAGACATATTAAAATTTCCAAGGATGGTAGATTTATCTATATTGTCCATGAATTTAATTGCATGATAGATGTATATTCCTACGAGGAGAAGGATGGTAATCCATATTTTGATAAGATTCAGTCAATTGATACCTGTAAAGTAGGAAAGGGTAGCAGCAATGCAGCCTGTGCGTTGAGCTTTTCAGCTGATTACAACTATTTGCTCAGCACCAATGTGGGTGATAATTCCATTGTAACCTATAAAGTGGATCAGACCACCGGTTTACTGGAAAAGATATTCTGTTTACCTGTCAGTGGAGATTATCCGAAGGATGCAGATTTTTTCCCGAATAATAAATTCCTGGTATCTTTAAATCATGAGACCAATGATATGACCTTCTTTAGAATCAATTTGGAAGAAGGCACTATGATTATGAATGGTCCTGCAATGCATGTGGATGTACCTAACTGTGTGATTTTCCATAAGATTGAGGAATAAACTAATATTGCATTTAAGTAAAGCCCGGTTTTGAACCGGGCTTTTTCTTGCAAAAATCTATTTTTTATAAAATTGCTGAATGCTATCCAGTCTGGCTGACATATTTACCAGCATCGCATCCAGTAAAGTCAAAGCGCACATGCATTCCATAACTACTACGGCACGGGGAACAATGATGGGATCATGTCGGCCCTTAATCTGTACCTGAATTTCTTCGCCGGATTTGCTGACTGTATCCTGGGTGCTAAAGATGGAGGGAGTGGGTTTCACATGGGCACGAACCAGAATGGTATCTCCGTCACTGATACCACCCAAAATACCCCCACTATGGTTGGTAGCTTTCACTACCTGACCATTCTGCATGCGGAAGGCATCATTGTTTTGGGAACCTAATTTGCCGGAAACAGCACAACCATCACCGATCTCTACAGCCTTTACAGCACCAATGGACATAATTGCTTTTGCCAGGGAAGCATCCAGTTTATCAAATACCGGCTCACCAATACCCGCAGGAACCCCTTCTATACGGCATTCCATAATACCTCCTACGGAATCATAATTGGCTCTTGCCTCTGCCAAATAGGCCTGTGCAGCTTCATCAGCCTGCATGTCAGGCATGGCAGTAATTGTCTGCAAAATAGCTGTTCTGTCAAAGTGCTCCATATCTGCTGATACCGGACCGATGGAACGGGTATATGCGGTAACGGTGATGCCAAGCTCTTTCAAAAGCTTGCAGGCAATGGCACCTGCTGCCACACGGCCAATGGTTTCACGGCCGGAACTGCGGCCGCCTCCACGGTAATCACGGAAACCATATTTTTCATCAAAGGTATAGTCCGCATGACCGGGTCTGTAATAGGATGCAATTTCAGAATAATCCGCAGATTTCTGGGAAGTATTGTGTACCATAAGTGAGATAGGAGTACCGGTGGTGCGTCCCTCAAATACACCGGAAAGTATTTCTACCTTATCATCTTCCTTGCGTGGGGTTGTAATGGTACTGGTGCCGGGTTTGCGTCGGTCCAGATACTGCTGAATATCTTCTTCGCACAAAGAAAGACCTGCGGGGCAACCGTCAATTACTACACCCAAAGCTTTTCCATGGGATTCTCCCCAGGTGGTTATTTTAAATAGTGTTCCAAATGTTGAACCTGCCATAGCTTTTATCATCCTTTACTAGCATTCATAATTATTATAGATTATAGCCAAATATATAATAAATGGCAAACTTTTTATCAGAAAACTAATGCACAGAAGGTAAAAATATGTTATGATAAATTGATGATTTGTGTTTAACTGTAAGAATCCACGTATGAGTAGGTATATTTATGAAGAAAACACTGTACGAAAGATTCAAGTCCAAACTAATGAAGATAGGTCGTAAAAATGCTTTTTTACGGTATATGGTACTACCGCTTCTGGTGCTGGGTTTGTTTTGCTCCCATTTAACTTCATATTTGAGAAACAACACCAAACGGCTTAGCTTTGTATTCCTGACCATGCTGGTATTTGTGATATACAGTAGCTTTTCTTTTCCGTTGTTTATTTCCGGTGTGAACCAGCCTGAAACCAATTTGCTGGAGGGAGAGCAGACTGTTTTCTTAGCATTTGAAAAAAGCATTGATTTGGACAATATTGAATTATTGGATGACGAAGATGTGTTGGATGAGAGTGAGGAAATGGATCTTTCTCACGGATTGACCGTTGATAAATTTGATGTAGATGAAATATTGCAGGCATACGGTGATATTGATACCAAAGAATCGAAAAAGGATACGGAGCCGGTGATTGAAAATACCAATGATTGGGAAAACTATGTGTTTGACAAGAACGATTGGCGCTTGGTGCTGATTAATAAGCAACATTCGGTACCGGATGATTACACCTTTACCCTTGGGACAGTAAAAACCATTAAGGGAAATATGAGCTGTGATGAACGTATTATTGATGACTGGATTGCTATGTTGCAGGATGCCAAGGAATCGGGAGTTAATCTAATGATCTGTTCTCCTTATCGTGATTTGGAGCGACAGGAATATTTGTTTAACCGCAAAATTAACCGCTATGTAAAACAAGGCATGTCCTATATGGAGGCATATCGTCTTTCCAGTGAAGTGGTTACGGTGCCCGGAGCAAGTGAACACCAGATTGGTCTGGCATTTGATATTGTTAGTAATAATTATACAGCGTTGGATGAAGGCTTTGGTGAGACTGAGGCGGGGATTTGGCTGGCGGAAAACAGCTATCGATTTGGATTTATCCTACGGTATCCCAAGGGCAAAGAATTTATTACCGGTATTGATTATGAGCCATGGCACTTCCGGTATGTGGGTATGGAAGCAGCCACCTATATTACAAAGAAAGGCATTACTCTGGAAGAGTTTTGGGAGGAATTAGAATAGATGTATCGTTTGTTGAAACAGGAGGGCAGAGCCAAAAGAGGAGAATTCCACACTGTGCATGGTGTGATACAAACTCCTGTTTTTATGAATGTGGGAACTGTGGCAGCCATAAAGGGTGCAGTTTCTACAGCTGATTTAGAACAAATCAAGACACAGGTAGAATTGTCCAATACCTATCATCTGCATGTACGTCCCGGTGATAAGGTGATTAAGCAGATGGGTGGTTTGCATAAATTTATGTCCTGGGATAAGCCTATTTTGACTGATTCCGGTGGATTTCAAGTGTTTTCACTGGCAGGACTTCGTAAAATTAAAGAAGAAGGAGTATATTTTAACTCTCACATAGATGGTCGTAAGATATTTATGGGACCGGAGGAAAGTATGCAGATTCAATCCAATCTGGCATCTACCATTGCCATGGCTTTTGATGAATGTGCGCCCAGCAAGGCGGACCGAAAATATGTACAGGCCTCCGTGGAGCGTACCACCAGATGGTTGGAACGTTGCCAAAAGGAAATGAACCGATTGAATTCTTTAGAGGATACCATTAATAAGAATCAGCTTTTATTTGGTATTAATCAAGGAGCAATCTTTCCGGATATTCGTATTGAACATGCCAAGCGCATTCGTGAATTCGATTTACCCGGTTATGCAGTAGGTGGTTTGGCGGTAGGAGAGAGTCACGAAGAGATGTATCACATTTTAGATGAGGTAGTTCCTTATCTTCCTGTGAATAAGCCCACTTATTTAATGGGAGTGGGTACTCCTGCTAATATATTAGAAGGCGTGGAACGGGGAATTGATTTCTTCGATTGTGTTTATCCCACCAGAAATGGTCGACATGGTCATTTATATACAAATCATGGTAAGATTAATTTGTTTAATGCCAAGTACGAACTGGATGACAGACCTATTGAAGAGGGATGTGGCTGCCCTGCCTGTCAAAGATATTCCAGAGCCTATATCAGACATTTGTTAAAAGCCAAGGAAATGCTGGGAATGCGACTTTGTGTACTGCATAATCTATATTTTTATAATACCATGATGGAGGAAATCAGAGCTGCACTGGATTCTGGCTGTTTTGCATCCTATAAAAAGAAAAAACTGGAGGGTATGGCCCAGACGCTGCAATAATTCTAAAAAAGTTATTAATTTTTGCAAGGCTTTTCAAAAATAAAGAGGAAGGACTTGCTAGAATGAAATTTTTTGTGTATCATACTAAAAGAATATTTTAATTGTGTTACATGGTTTTACCGGTAACATCAGAACGGAGGAGTAATGAGTATTTTATTATCTAATGCAGCTGCAGCAGGAAGTGCGACAGGTGCTACTATCATGACTATCGCAGTATATGCTGTAATTATTTTTGCAATGTGGTTTTTTTTGATGAGACCTCAGAAGAAGGAGCAGAAGAGAGTAGCTGCTATGCTGGCTGATCTGGCACTGGGTGATTGCGTACTTACCACTTCCGGTTTCTATGGCATTATTATTGATATCGCTGATGATACTGTAATTGTAGAATTCGGAAATAACAAAAACTGCCGTATACCTATGGCGAAATCCGCAATCAGCCGCGTGGAAAAAGCTGAAATGAATTAATTTCTATGATACAAGCCATCAGGTTCGTTAGCCTGGTGGTTTTCTTTTTTTATTGTTACATATTCGGGGGAGAAAAATATGTTGGAATATAATGAAAGAATTACAAAAGCAAAGGAACGTCTGGCAAGAAAAGAATATTTGGAAGGGATGATGCCCGGTTTACAAAGCCGATACAATAATGTGCTGGCAAAAACGCAGGCCCTTAGAAAAAACAAGATAAAAGAACAAAAGGACGTAGACCGTTTGGAGAGCAACAGTCTTTCCGCATTTTTGCTTAATATGACAGGCAGAAAAGAAGAAAGACTGGAAAAGGAACAAATAGAAGCCAACCTGGTTACGATAGCATGCGATGAGGCAGAGAAGGAATTGGCAGAAGCAGAAGCCTCTTTATACAATGTAAAAGAAGAATTGGAGACCCTTCAGGATTGTGAAAAGGAATTTGATGCACTGATACAGGAAAAGCGTAAGGTGATTGAAAATAAGGGACTTCCTATCGCTACAGAAATAGCCCGGCTAGAAAAGGAATTCTTGGATGCTGAAAAGAAACTCTCTGAGGTACAAGAAGCTTATGAGCGGGGGAGTGAGGCACAACGGCTTGTAGAAAAAGTACTTCAACAATTATGCAATGCAGGCAGCTTGAATTCTTCTGATATGCATAGTAGAAGTAATATGCCGGGGATAAGAAAAACACACCTATTGGTAAAGACATTGGATACACTGGATGAATTAGATGAAATACTAAGTTATTTTGATAATAAAATAGCAGGTACAAAGATAAAAATCAATACCACGATTTCCCTTGATGCGGATACAATAGTAAATGATGCCTTGCGTGATTGCTATGATAACAAACATGAACTCAATTCACAGATTAAAGCGGCGGTTATGCAGGCAGACATCACAAGAGATGACATTATGGAAGCTTTAGAAAAGCTGTATGTGATGCTAAATGAACTGGCACAAAAGAAAAAAGAATCGAAAGAACGGATGTATCAGCTAATAATAGAATTGTGTTGAATTTTGTGTGTATATGGGTTATTATTAAAAATGTATGGTCTTTCGCACTGTACAAGACAAAAGTTTTTTGAGAAATAGCGGAAGGCTTAGAAAGGATAGCGTATGGAATTACATATTACATGCATTCCCGGTGACGGAATCGGACCGGAAATTGTGACTGAGGCAAAGAAAGTATTAAATAAGGTGGCTTCTGTATATGGCCATCAGATGATTTTTGAAGATATTTTAATGGGAGGAGCTTCCATTGACGTACATGGTGTACCTCTGACAGATGAAGCTGTTGCGAAAGCAAAGGCGGCAGATGCAGTGCTGATGGGTTCCATTGGTGGAGATACCTCCACCTCCCCTTGGTATAAATTGCCCCCCAATTTAAGACCTGAGGCAGGTCTTTTGGCAATCAGAAAGGCATTAAATTTATTTGCCAACCTACGTCCTGCGGTTTTAT
>JAFUKS010000242.1 GCA_017473445.1 Lachnospiraceae bacterium | reverse complement strand
TGTGGAGCGTTTTTGCCAGATTAAACACATGAAGGAAAAGGGATTACAGTTAAAGGCTATCCATACATTGTTGAAAAAGGGAAATATAAGTAATCAAAAGCTGCTGGAAAAAGAGACTATGGAGGAAGGGGAAAAAAATGTACCCGGGCCGCAGGAGGAGAGCCCCATGGGGATTCATATTATAAGAGTGAGAGAAGAACTACCGGAGAGTAGTGAAGTGTCAGTGGAAGATAACGGGCAGGATAAAATGCAACGGATTCAAATTCTAATGCAACAGCTGGTCAGAAAATCTCTGGAGGATACGCTTCCGGAGGTACTGGAGAGGACCATGGAGCAGCATAATAAGGCTTTACGCCAGGATATACGGGAAAGCATGTTAAAGGAGCTGGATTATCAGTTTCGAATGCAGGAAGAACGGGAAGAAGAAAGAGAGCGTATATTACAGGAAAGAAATGAGCGGTATTATGCCCAAATTGATGAGCTGTTACGTAGAAAAAATGGCAAAAAGAAAAGGCGTTTCCTTATGTGAAACGCCTTCATCTCCTGCTATGATTATTCTTCTTCGATAGCGCCAACAGGACACTGACCTGCACAAGCACCACAGCTGATGCACTTATCAGCGTCGATTTCGAATTTGCCATCGCCCATGGAAATAGCACCAACAGGGCACTGTGCTTCACAAGCACCGCAAGCAACACAAGAATCATTAATTACAAATGCCATTGTTTTATCCTCCTTAAATCATGGAAATTGAGCTTGATATAAAAATATCAATCTATAAATCATATAACCATTGTAATATAAATATGCGGTTATTACAAGACTAATTTCCCCAAAATAACAAGGCATTTTTAGACAAAATTATTTGGTTTCGGCACGTCTGGCCTTTACTCCATTCAGGATGATTTGTTTCTTGTTAAGCAATACATCCTTATTCATGGCGGGCACACCCTTCAGCTTGTATTCCATACCCAGCTTTTCATATTTAGATTCGCCCATGGTATGATAGGGAAGTACATCCAGTGCTTTCAGGGAGCTTAAGCCTCCGATAAAGTAACCTAAATCATACAGGTATTTGTCGTCATCTGTAATACCGGGGACCACTACATGACGTATCCAGGTGTCCACATTGCGTTCTGACAGATACTCTGCAAATTTCAGGATGTTCTCGTTGGGCTGTGCCGTAAGCTCCTTATGCTTATCCGGATCAATGTGTTTGATGTCCAGCATAACCAGATCCGTAAGGGTCATCAAATGATCCAGCTTTGTTATTAATGCCTCGTTGGAAGGGTTGAAAGCGATACCTGAGGTATCAATGCAGGTATGAATATTCTTTTCCTTGGCTAAGGTGAATAAATCTATCATAAAATCCAGCTGCATCAAGGGCTCGCCACCGGTTACTGTGATACCGCCGCCCTTATAAAAGCTGATATTTCTTTCATACTGTTCAATGATATATGCAGGCTCCATCAATGTTCCGCCGTTCATTTCCCAGGTATCGGGATTGTGGCAATAGGCACACCGCATGGGACAACCCTGAACAAACACAACAAAACGTACACCGGGGCCATCTACGGTGCCAAAGCTTTCCAAAGAATGAATACGACCTTGCATAATTTACTCCTTTACTAAATCATACTTTTTAAAAACCCGGGAGAAGAAGTTCTCCCGGGTCTTGGTTTACTTATTTTGCCCACTAGGGAGCTTTCTCATCCAAAGAGAATTAGATATTCTCATGGAAGGTACGAGAAATAACATCAGCCTGCTGTTCGGGAGTTAACTTGATGAAGTTAACTGCATATCCGGATACACGGATGGTCAGCTGAGGATAGTTCTCAGGATGCTTCTGAGCATCTAATAAGGTGTCTCTGTTTAATACATTAACATTTAAGTGGTGGCCGCCCTTTACTGCGTAACCATCCAATAAAGAAACAAGGTTATCAACCTGAGCTGCATTTACTGCCATAGTATTGTCCTCCTATATTATTGATAATCATCTAACCCCTGATGAAGGGTAGGTACGCTACAGGCCAGCGGTGTTCGGGAACAATCCGCACAGCCCATAGTCTGAACGTTTTTGGACTCTTTGGTAGCAGTATCATAGTCCACATTGACATGGCCTACGCCGCTTAACATTCCTGTATCCAGTAATTTTACCAGATCATCAATCATAGCCTTTTCGTCCATTTAAATACCTCTTAGAAAATTGCTTGTTAATTAATTACTTATTCAAATCGATTTCGGATATCCAGGAGATATCGAAATAATACTTGGATCTCTCTTATTTATTCAAATCGATTTCGATATCTCCGGCAAATACCTGATCCTCTTTACCCAGAGCTCCGGGGATGATGGTGAAGGTATTGGAAATACCATCCTGTGCATCCTTGAAAGGAAGCTTAGCAACGGAAGACAGGGATGCTACAGCACCATGGGTGTCACGTCCGTGCATAGGGTTAGCACCGGGAGCGAAAGGCTGGCCCTTCTTACGTCCATCGGGGGTATTACCGGTAGCCTTACCATAGGTAACGTTAGAGGTAATGGTCAGAATGGAAGTGGTAGGGATACCATTTCTATAGGTATGATGTCTTCTGATAGCGGTCATGAACTTGTGTACAATGTCCTGAGCGATGCTATCAACACGATCATCGTCATTACCGTATTTAGGGAAGTCACCGGTGGTCTTAAAGTCAACGATGATACCATCCTCATCACGGATTACTTCTACCTTAGCGTACTTGATTGCGGACAGGGAGTCTGCAACGATGGAAAGACCTGCAACACCGGTTGCGAAGTATCTCTTTACATCTCTGTCATGCAGAGCCATCTCTGCTCTCTCGTAGCAGTACTTGTCATGCATATAGTGAATAATGTTCAGGGTGTTTACATAAACATCTGCCTGCCACTCGATCATGTCGATGAACTTATCCATTACATCATCGAAGTCCAGAACATCGCCTGCAACAGGACGATACTTAGGACCTACCTGCTTCTTGGTAACTTCGTCCACACCACCGTTCAAAGCGTATAATAAACACTTAGCCAGGTTTGCACGAGCACCGAAGAACTGCATTTCCTTACCGATTACCATGGAGGATACACAACAAGCGATACCGTAGTCATCACCGTGGGTTGCTCTCATCAGGTCATCGTTCTCATACTGGATGGAAGAAGTCTGGATGGACATCTTTGCACAGTATCTCTTCCAGTTCTCAGGAAGTCTGGTAGACCACAAAACGGTCATGTTAGGCTCAGGAGAGGGACCTAAGTTGGTCAGGGTATGCAGATAACGGAAGCTCATCTTGGATACCATGTGACGACCATCTACACCAACACCAGCCAGGGACTCGGTTACCCATACAGGGTCACCAACGAAAATCTGGTTGTACTCGGGAGTACGAGCAAATTTGATACATCTCAGCTTCATGATGAAGTGATCAACGAACTCCTGGATTTCCTGCTCGGTGAAGGTACCGTTAGCTAAGTCTCTCTCTGCGTAGATGTCAAGGAAGGTAGAGGTACGTCCTAAGGACATTGCTGCACCGTTCTGCTCCTTAACTGCACACAGATAACCAAAGTAAGTAGCCTGGATAGCTTCCTTAACGTTGGAAGCGGGCTTGGAAATATCGCAACCATAGGAAGCTGCCATTTCCTTCATCTGCTTCAGAGCAACGATCTGCTCGGAAATCTCTTCACGCAGACGGATAACATCATCAGTCATTACACGACCGGTGGAATCCTTCTGCTCTAACTTATCCTCAATCAGTCTGTCGATACCATACAGAGCGACACGTCTGTAGTCACCGATGATACGACCACGGCCGTAAGCATCAGGAAGACCGGTAACGATGTGGGAAGAACGACAAGCTCTCATCTCTGCATTGTAAGCATCGAAACAGCCTGCGTTGTGAGTCTTTCTGTGAGTGGAGAAGAACTCGCTGATTTCAGGATCAACTTCATAACCGTTGTCGGAGCAAGCCTTCTCTGCCATACGGATACCACCGTAAGGCTGTAAGGATCTCTTGAAAGGCTTGTCGGTCTGGAAACCTACGATGGTCTCCTTGCTCTTATCAAGATATCCGGGGCCATGAGAAACGATAGTAGAAACAACCTTGGTGTCCATATCCAGTACACCGCCTGCTTCTCTTTCCTTCTTCTGTAAATCCAGTACCATTGCCCATAAGTCTTTTGTGTTCTGTGTAGCGTCAGCTAAGAAGCTCTCATCGCCATCATAGGGATGATAGTTCTTCTGGATGAAGTCACGTACGTTAACTTCAGTAGCCCATTTGCCGTCTACAAAATCTTTCCATTCAGGTCTCATTTTGAAATAGCCTCCTATTAATATTGAATTAGTGAAAATTAAGTATTACTGCTTCTAATTCTGTGATTTCATTATATGTAAAACCAATTACAACGTCAAGAAGCGGGAGTGTACTTTTTTCTATACAAAGCCCGAAAATACACGATTTTAGAAAAGGTTAGGGCAATCTGAAGGGAATCCGGCAGCTCTTTCAAGACTATGAGGGTCGGATCGGGCAGTTTGTCAGTCTGGACAGCAACCTGAACAGTGCCTGTATATCCAGTGTGGGATCACACCGCTATCAGGTGGAGG
>JAFUKS010000241.1 GCA_017473445.1 Lachnospiraceae bacterium | reverse complement strand
CTTCCGATGCTACCTTGATCACCGTCGGCCTGGAATCATCAATTTCCGACGCCTTTAAAATAGGCTTCATGGAAAAAAGGGATTTTTTATAATGAAACACATGCTCGTCCTTTACATACTTCCGGGCCAGTGCTGCCATGTATTCCCATGCACTCTCAGGTTTGTAAATACAATCATTACAGTTCCCCAGCTGTCCCGGAACACATTGGCCATCCTCTCTACAGGTACAAGTAAATTTCGGTACTTTATGATAATCCGTCTGGTGAGGCGTAAATGTAACCGAAGTCAAAGAATGTAAACCGGTCTTACCAAAGGGCATCAAGGAAAAGAACGGTCCGTCCATTACAGTCAGTCCCACATTCTTTAAGGATTCTCCCACATCACACAAAATAATCTCACACAACTCATACTTTAGTGCAAACCTCTCCACTGCCGGTATTTTTAATTTATCCAGCACGTGATTCACCGATGCATAAGTTGCATTTAGTACAAAGGGAGCCCGATATTCGCCCTCCTCACATATTACACGATAGTCCGGACCATCCGGTTCAATGGAACGCAGTTTTGCACCATATTGAATCTTTACACCGGGATAATTTGCCAATTGCTCCAAAAAGTAATTCTTTAAAATCATGGCGTCATATGTGTATTCCTGGGTAAGAAATACACCATCGCATATACCCGGCTTAAAATATTTCTCCACAGGTAACCGACTGCAAGGAATATGGGCATCCTGGCAAAACTTTTGGAATTCCACTGCATCCGTCCAAGAAAAGTTAGCTGAAGTAGCATAGATCTGATCAAACTTGTCATGAATACAGAATCCATAATCCGAAACAAAACGCTGAAAATATCCGGCAGACTTTAATGCAGTTGAAATAGACCTGGGGTAATGGTATCCCATATGAACCCGGGCCTGATTGATATAGGTAGCTCTGGTAAATGCCTGTTGCTCCTGCTCCAACACTACCACCTGCTGTCCCAGCCGTGCACAGTACAATGCTGCATACAGACCATAAAGTCCTGCACCTATAATTATCTTGTCTGCTCCTATCTTATCCATAATGCTCCTTGTATACTCCTTTGTCACATCTGACTCATTGTATCATATTCACCGAGAAAATGAAACATTTTTAAGGTCTTTTTCCAACATAAAAGAGAGTGCCTCCGGGACACTCTCTTTATTTTAAGAAATTCGATATACTACACAAGCGTGGGGACGCACCGTTGCCCATACATCACCCGTCATTTCTACCTTTTCACCGGACCACAGATTCTCTGCTTTCACAGTCGAAGCCTTCACTCCTAATTCCTCCAGAGATACTGTAATATACTGCTCCTGGCCTTCTCCCAAATGAAACAATGCCACATAGTGTTCATTCGTTTCCTCATTTACTGCTTCCCAAATTGCCTTACATTCATCCCGACAAAGCTGATGAGGTCTGGTCATCGGGTTCAGCATCTGTAACACCTTCCGATTGGTTAAAAGTGCCAACGTAGCCTCATCCAGCTTGGTCATCTCTGCTCCCAACATCAAGGGTGAACCAAAAAGGCACCACAGTGTCATCATGGTCTGTTGTTCCTCCGGGGTGAAGCGGGTCTGACGTTCGTTCCCAAAGCCCTTGCCCAGATAACCTAATGGTAACATATCACAATCGGGATAATTTCCTGCTGATACATGTTCCTGCCAGATTTCACAACGTTTGAACATATCCTTCAGCAGTCTCCAATCGTCCCAAAAGTCATCCGTAATCCGCCACATATTGGCATATTTCTCATAATACCACGCTTGATCGATAATAGCCGGGCCGGGAGACAGTGACAGCACCATATCACGCCCACATTTCTCTATGGCCTGTGCCAACATGCGGATTTCCGCTTTTGCAGAGGGCTGATCATAACGACAAATATCATCGCATTTAATAAAATCCACCCCCCAGCAAGCATACAGCTGGGCCAAGGAATCGTAATAAGCCTGACCTGCCGGTGTATCCTTTACTCCATACATATCCGGATTCCAGGGACACACAGAAGATGCAATAGCCACTTCCGAAGCAGGCAATTCACAGTTCCATACCGCATTATGATGATGGGCTGCAATACGTGGAATTCCTCGCATGATATGGATACCAAATTTTAATCCCAGGGAATGTACATAGTCTGCTAAAGGTCCAAATCCCTTACCGTCGGCAGCGGAAGGAAATCTGTCCACATCCGGCAGTAATCTGGAATAGGTATCCATCTCCACCTCTGCAAAAGGAATATATTGATGTTCTGCCCTGCGGG
>JAFUKS010000240.1 GCA_017473445.1 Lachnospiraceae bacterium | reverse complement strand
CGGTCTGTTCAAGGTTACCGGAGCGGAGCAGGGAGACAGAAGAGAGATGCTGAGCATGCCCATTCAACAGCTGGCCAGATGTATGGTTTATCATGGAGGCGTGGGAGTGCTTCCGGAGGATGATGCATCCATGGAGGAATCTCATAAGTCTTTGATTAACGACTTTATTTTAAATGAAGGATATAGGGAGTACCGTCCCGATATTGCAGACCCTGTCAAGCGTCATACCAATACTTATGTGGTAAGGTATCGTATTAAAGATTTTGCAGGCACTTATCTGGCGCTGCTTAGACAGTATCCGGGTGATTTTATCAATGCGGCACTGGCTACCAATGCAGGATACTTGTATGTGGGTGATGAAAGCCATGCCTACATCAATGCCAGCGAGAATGAGAAGGGGCTTGGCTATGTGCAGACCAGGTTTCTGACGGAAGAGCTTAATTCATACGGTGTTTATCAGGCTTCCAAGCTGCCCGGGGCGCTTGCATTTTTTGAGCGGTGGGCAGACGACAACGGATATCTTAAACTTCCGGTTTTGAAGTATCTGTTTATGCCGGGGATATTCCTGTGGCTGT
Source organism: Lachnospiraceae bacterium (assembly GCA_017473445.1). Classification (GTDB taxonomy): domain Bacteria; phylum Bacillota; class Clostridia; order Lachnospirales; family Lachnospiraceae; genus Acetatifactor. Next base: position 3,518 of record JAFUKS010000240.1, on the reverse strand, counting down.
ATCTTTTATTGGCAGGTTATTTGATTTTATACAGAAAATATGACAAATGTGTACCACTTGCACTGGTGATGGGATATTTTGCAACCATGCTGTTGGGTCCCACGGTGCAGCTTCGATATATTTATCCGTTGATGGTGATTCTACCCTTTGCGGCGGCGCTTTCTTTGGCAAAGCCGGAAGCGGGGGGAGAACCGGGCGGAGTAAACAGTAAGGACAGTAAGAATGAAAACGCAGAGTAAAAACGACAAACTGATTATCGGCGGAGGTCTGTACGGCCTCTATGCGGCGCTATACTGCGGACGTAAAGGACAGAAGGTGACTCTTTTGGAGATTGAACCGGCTCCTTTTACCCGGGCCACTTATATCAATCAGGCCAGAGTGCATATGGGGTATCACTATCCCAGATCCCTCTCCACGGCCATGAAGTCTGCCGGCTATTTTAAGCGCTTTGTAGAGGACTATGGATTTTGTATTCATGATAAATTCAAACAGGTATATGCAACCTCTGCGCACTTTTCCTGGACGGATGCGGAGGAGTTCCGTAAGTTTTGTAAGAGCGCGGATATTCCCTGCATGGATTTGCCGGTGGAGCAGTATTTCCAAAAGGGACTTTGTGACGGTGCCTTTCTCACGGAGGAATATACCTACGATGCCCATATTTTGAGAGATTATCTGATGCAGGAGCTTTCGGGTCTTTCCAATGTGACACTTAAGTTTAGCAGGGAGATTACCAGGATTGTTAAGCAAAGTGACTGCTATGAAATTTACGCCATGCATGAGGGACAGGAAGAAGTGTATTCCGCCCCCTTTGTATTGAATGCCACCTATGCTTCTGTAAACCAGGTGCTTCGCAGGGTTGAAGGCGTGGACACCACGGATTTTGGATTGAAATACGAGCTTTGCGAGATTATTTTGTGTAATGTGGATGAGCGGTTGAAGGATATCGGCCTGACGGTTATGGATGGCCCGTTTTTCTCCATCATGCCCTTTGGTAAGACCGGGTATCATTCCCTGACCTCGGTTACTTTTACACCTCACAAGACAAGCTATGATGCAACGCCGCAGTTTGAGTGTGTAAAAAACGGTATCTGTAATGAAATGTGGCTGGGCAATTGTAATGAATGCCCCTATAAGCCTGAGAGTGCCTGGGAGTATATGTCTGCCTTAGCACGGAAATATATGCGGGAGGACTATGGCTTTACCTATGAGAAGTCCCTGTTCTCCATGAAGCCTATATTGAAGGCTTCGGAAATCGACGATTCCCGTCCTACGGTAATCAAGGCCTTAGAGCCTGATAAGCAGGACGGCCCCGTGTTTATCAGTGTGCTTTCCGGCAAGATTAATACAGTTTACGATTTGGATGAATTTCTAAAATAGAGGAGATACGTTGTGAATAGTAAGCAAAAAAATTTTATTTCCTGCGTGGTTTATTTGCATAATGAGGGAGAGCGGTTGCTTTCTTTTTTGGAGGAAATCAACCGGCTACTGGAGGAGAATTTCGAGAAGTACGAGATTATTTGTGTGGATGATGCTTCCTACGATGATTCGGCGACCCTTTTACAAAAATACATGGATGCTTGTGAGAAAAGCAGACCCATCAGTCTGGTTCATATGAGTTATTATCAGGGCAAAGAAGCCTCTATGAATGCCGGCAGAGATTTGGCGGTAGGAGATTATGTTTTTGAATTTGATGATGCTTTTATGGATTATGAGCCGGGATTGATCATGGAGGTCTATCAAAGAGCATTGGAGGGGAACGATATTGTGGCAGCGGCTCCCCAAAATCATATTTCCTTATCCTCCCGTTTGTTTTATCGGGTTTATAATTGGGGGAATAAATCTGCCAATAAATTACAGCACGAAAGATTTCGAATGGTATCCAGACGTGCGATCAACCGGATTGGACAGATGAACCTCTATATTCCCTATCGTAAGGCCATGTATGTAAACTGTGGTCTGAAAATGGATACAATACTTTATAATAATATCCGGGTGGAGCACCGGGACAGCAATCGACAGGAACGGGAAAACCGTAGCGGGCTGGCATTTGATTCCTTTATTATTTTTACTAATATCCTGGAAAAGATATCCATGGCATTATGCGTATTCTTTTTGCTGGTAATGGTAGTGGTTGCCTGCTATGTGGTTTGGTCTGTGTTTAGTGTAGTGAGACCGGTGGAAGGGTGGATGTCCACCATTGGATTGATTGCTTTTGGTTTCTTTGGACTGTTCCTACTGATGACTTTAATTTTGAAATATCTGTCTGTTATTCTGAATCTGATACTAAAGAAACAGCGCTATGTGCTTTCAGGAATTGATAAAATTAATAAATAATAGGATTGGGTAAGATATGTATATCAATATTATTTTTCCGGTATTGAATGAAAGGTTGCGTCTCGAGAATGGTATTCGCCGAACGGTTGCGTATTTGGAACAAATAGATTTTTCAGACTATGGAATTATCATTGTGGATAATGGCTCGGAGGATGAGACACCTCAGATTGCGCAGAGACTTTGCCAAGAGTTTCCGCAGGTTGCATATGAAAGAATCGGAGTTAGGGGCGTAGGCGCTGCTTTTCGTAGAGGCGTAGAGTTAAATCAAGGTGAAATCGTAGGCTATATGGATATTGATTTGTCTACCAATATCAAGCATTTGGGAGAGGCAATAGAGATATTTAAAAGCCAGCCTAAGGTCCAGTATATGAATGGAAGCCGTTTCGCAAAGGAGTCAGATACGAACGGAAGAAAATGGTATCGTAAGATTACCACCAAGGGATTATTAATCCTATTGAAGCTTTTCCTTGGAATGAAGTGTACGGATGCCATTTGCGGTTTTACCTTTGTACGAAAGGAAGTGGCGGCAGAGCTGGTAGCTGCCTCCAGTCAGGATAATGGCTGGTTCTATATGATTGAATTTTTGTTGCGTGCGGAAAAACGCGGTATAAATGTAATGGATTATCCTGTGGAATGGCAGGAGGATTATAATACTACCGTAAAAATTTGGAAGACCATCTGTAATTATCTGGTGCAAATCAGCCGACTATTTGTGGAATTCTATGTTAAGAAGAATATATGAGAGCAATAGAAGAAGTATGTGCGGAAACTGCTTTTTCAGGAGGGAAATATGCAGACCGTTTTGATGAAGAGTTTGCGGCTTTTGTGGGTACCCAATATGCTGCAGGAGTGAACAACGGAACCTCGGCCTTACATCTGGCAATGCTGGCTCTGGGGGTTGGTCCCGGGGATGAAGTAATAGTGCCTGCTAATACATACATTGCTACAGCCTGGGGAGTATCTTATACCGGCGCGACCCCTGTATTTGCAGATTGTACGGCAGATACCTGGGAGATTGACCCGGCTTCTGTAGAACAGAAAATTACGGATAAAACTAAGGGAATCATAGGTGTGCATTTGTATGGTCAGCCCTGTGCGTATAATGAAATAAAGAAAAGTGCGGATAAGCATGGCCTATTTGTGGTGGAGGATTGTGCTCAGGCACATAACGCGTTATATGAGGG
>JAFUKS010000239.1 GCA_017473445.1 Lachnospiraceae bacterium | reverse complement strand
TGGAGGCTGCTACCGATGAACTATGTGAGAAATATGTGGTGGACAATGGCCTGGATGTGGGCTTTGCCTATGATGGTGATGCAGACAGATGTCTGGCCATTGCAGAGGACGGACGCATTATTGACGGCGATTTGATTCTCTATATTTACGGTACTTATATGAAAGAGCGAGGAAAATTGCTGAACAATACGGTAGTGACCACCATTATGTCCAACTTTGGTCTGTACAAAGCCTTTGATGAGGCCGGTATTGATTATGAAAAGACCGCAGTGGGCGATAAATATGTCTATGAAAATATGGTGACCAACGGACACCGTATTGGTGGTGAGCAGTCCGGGCACATTATTTTCACCAAATATGCCAATACCGGAGACGGTATTCTCACCTCCTTGAAGATGATGGAGGTCATGCTGGAAAAGAAGCAGACCTTATCCAAGCTGGCGGAGCCGGTGAAGATTTATCCCCAGGTATTGAAGAATATCCGGGTAAAGAGTAAGCCCGCAGCGCAAAGTGATCCTGACGTGCAGGCGGCAGTTGCCAAGGTAGAGCAGGTGCTGGGGGCAGAGGGACGTATCCTGGTACGTGAAAGCGGTACAGAGCCTGTAATCCGTGTGATGGTGGAGGCTGCTACCGATGAACTATGTGAGAAATATGTGGACCAAGTAATTGAAGTGATTATTCAAAAAGGCCATAAAGAGGAGGCATAACCTATGAAAATTATTAAAACAGCAGATTACAATGAGATGAGTAGAAAGGCTGCCAACATCATCGCAGCCCAGATGATTCTAAAGCCCAATAGTGTACTGGGTCTGGCTACCGGTTCTTCCCCCATCGGCACCTATCAGGAGCTGGTAAAGAAGAATGTGGCAGGGGATATTGATTTCTCCGATATTACCACTGTGAACTTAGACGAGTACAGAGGTCTGCCCAGAGACAATGACCAGAGCTATTACTACTTCATGAATGACAATCTGTTCAATCACGTAAATATCGATAAAGAACGTACCCATGTGCCCAACGGCATGGTGGCAGATGCGGACAAAGAGTGTGGAGATTATGAAGCATTGATCAAGGAGCTGGGCGGCGTAGACCTGCAGCTGCTGGGTCTGGGTCACAACGGCCATATCGGCTTCAATGAGCCCTCTGAGGAGTTTGATAAGGTGACCCACTGTGTAGACCTGCAGGAGAGCACCATCGAAGCCAATAAGAGATTCTTTGCATCCATCGATGATGTACCCCGTCAGGCATATACCATGGGTATCGGTACCATCATGGCAGCTAAGAAGATTCTGGTGGTAGTCAGCGGTGCTGATAAGGCGGAAATCGTAAAGAAAGCCTTCACCGGTCCTGTGACGCCCCATGTACCCGCATCCATCCTGCAGATGCACCCTGATGTGACTGTTGTATGTGATGCAGCAGCTTACAGCAAAATCGAAGCGTAAAAGAAATGTCCTCACAGAACGGAGCAAGACTTCATTCTGTGGGGATTTTTTTGCCCTAAGGCTCTTAAATTAGGAAGCTGAGAGTCTTTGGTGGTAAAAGCGGATTGATTGTGGTAAACTGATGGAAGTGAAATACGACAGCATAGGATGTCACATAAGGAGAGGACAGATGTACGATTATTTAGTAGTAGGTGCCGGCCTGTATGGTGCCATTTTTGCAAGGGAGGCTACGGCAGCAGGGAAGTCTGTGCTGGTGGTGGACAAGCGCCCTCATATTGCCGGAAATGTATATACGGAAGAAGTGGAAGGTATCCATGTACATAAATACGGAGCCCATATTTTTCATACCAATAATAAGAAAGTGTGGGACTATATCACCCGTTTTGCAGAATTTAACCGGTTTACCAACAGTCCCGTGGCCAATTATCACGGGGAACTGTATTCCCTGCCCTTCAATATGTACACCTTTAATAAAATGTGGGGCGTAGTGACCCCTGAGGAAGCACAGGCCAAGATTCAGGAGCAGTGCCGGGCTGCAGGCATTACAGTGCCCCGGAATCTGGAAGAACAGGCTATTTCCCTGGTGGGTACGGATATTTATGAAAAGCTGGTCAAGGGCTACACTGAGAAGCAGTGGGGGCGGGATTGTAAGGAATTGCCTGCTTTTATCATCAAGCGTCTCCCGGTGAGATTAACCTTTGATAATAATTATTTCAATGCTTTGTATCAGGGAATTCCCGTAGGTGGCTATACCCGGATGGTGGCCAATTTGCTGGAAGGCATTGAGGTACGGCTGGGTGTGGATTATCTGGAGCAAAAGGGGACTTTGGATGCCTTGGCAGACAAGGTGGTATATACCGGTGCCATTGATGCTTACTTTGACTATCGGCTGGGATATTTGGAGTACCGCAGTGTACGCTTTGAAGAGGAGCTTCTGGATATGCCCAATTTCCAGGGCAATGCAGCAGTGAATTATACGGACCGGGAGACTCCCTGGACTCGTATTATTGAACATAAATGGTTTGAGTTTGGCAAGGATATTGAGGGCAAGGATTTGCCCAAGACAGTCATCAGCCGGGAGTACAGCTCTGAATGGAAGCCCGGAGAGGAACCCTATTATCCGGTCAATGATGAACGCAACAATGCTTTGTATGAGGAGTACCGGAAGCTGGCTGCACAGGAGCCTAAGGTCATCTTTGGAGGGCGCTTGGGAGAGTACAAGTACTACGATATGGATGCGGTGATTGCGGCTGCACTGGATACGTGCGAAAAGGAGCTTTCTTAAGAGTTTCTTTCATTGTCACAGGATATAATTAATGGTATGATGTAACTATTCAGAGCCATGCGAATTTATAGAAATGGGAGGCATCATGCTCGCATGAATGTCCACATTTCTATAAATTCATATGGCGAGAAGCACACATGAGCAAAAGGAAAGCCTCGCAGAGGCGATTTTGCGAATGGGGGCTCTGAATAGTTATGCAACGACAGAGCCACGAATGGGGGCTCTGAATAGTTATGCAACGACAGAGCCACGAATGGGGGCTCTGAATAGTTACAAAGAAAGGAAAGGTTCCTTAGATGAAAAAAGCATTGATTACAGGTATTACGGGGCAGGATGGCTCCTATTTGGCGGAGCTGTTGTTGGAGAAGGGGTATGAGGTACATGGTATTGTACGTCGTGCGTCCGTGTCCAATACCCAGAGAATAGATCATTTATTGGAGAAGGGCGCAATTACCTTGCACATCGGTGATTTGACGGATTCTTCTTCCATTATCCGTATCATTGGACAGATTCAGCCGGATGAAATCTACAATCTGGCTGCCCAGTCCCATGTACAGGTATCCTTTGATGCACCGGAATACTCCGGTGATGTGGATGCCTTGGGCGTACTGCGTATTTTGGAGGCGGTACGTATCCTGGGGTTGGTGGAAAAGACCCGCATCTATCAGGCTTCTACTTCAGAGCTTTATGGCAAGGTGGAGGAGGTTCCTCAGCGTGAGACCACACCCTTCCATCCTTACAGTCCCTATGCGGTGGCGAAGCAGTATGGTTTTTGGATGACCAAGGAATATAGAGAAGCCTATGGTATGTTTGCGGTAAACGGTATTTTGTTTAATCATGAGTCCGAGCGCCGTGGTGAGACCTTTGTGACCCGT
>JAFUKS010000238.1 GCA_017473445.1 Lachnospiraceae bacterium | reverse complement strand
TCTGCACGTCTGGCAATTTCCCGGGCACGGCGCTTCACTTCCTTTTTACGGACATTATCTTCCTTTTTCAGTGCTTTTTTTTCATTTTTTATCCGCTGCTTCTCCGCTTCAATAGCAATTTCTTCTGCCGTTTTTTCTCTTGCCACTACGTTTCACCTGCCTTCTTTCTTCCGTAGGTATAACTGGTCAGTTCATCCACTGCCTTGCTTTCCAGTTTATTCTCTTCCTGCAGAAAGGCCGCAAAAGCCTTTTCCTTCAAGGTTTCATGGGTTTTACGTTCTCTCATCACCTCGGCTAGTGCCTCCCTGGCCTCTTCTACACGTCTTTCTGCCGCCGCCACCTTGCTTTGCTGTTCCAAAATATACTGTTCCATCAGTAAGATGGCATTTTTATTATCTTCTATTTCACGAATACGAAGGGAACCGGTCAGCAATTCTCCTGCCAAACGTTCATACTCCGCTTTTCTGTGCTTCAAGCCCTCTAAGCACTCCTGCTCTTCCCACAGTGCATTCTGTGCAGCAGAGAAATCCTGCTTAGCCTGCACTTCCATTTTCAGTTTAATATTCAGAATACTCTGTAACGAATACCGGAATTTGGCCAAGCCCAATCACCATATCCTTCCTCATGCTTTAAAACAATGCCTTTAAAAGCTCCAAAGTTTCCTCGAAAGTATACTTTGCATCCACATCCTGGCACAAAAACTCATTCACTGCATCAATTTTGGTAATGGCGTAATCAATAGAGGGATTACTGCCCTTCTTATAGGCACCGATATTAATCAAATCCTCTGCCTCATTATAAGTGGCCAGCACATTTTTTAATTTTCCTGCCAATTGCTTATGTTCCTTTGCCGCAATCTGACTCATACATCGGGATATACTCTGCAATACATCAATCGCCGGATAATGATTCTTGTGTCCCAATTTACGGTCCAGCATAATATGCCCGTCAAGAATACTTCGGGCAGTATCCGTAATAGGTTCGTTAAAATCATCACCATCCACCAGCACTGTATACAATCCGGTTATGGAACCCTTGCTGGCATAACCTGCTCTTTCCAGCAATTTAGGCATCTCCGAATACACACTGGGAGGATATCCTCTGGTTACCGGCGGTTCTCCGCTGGCCAAGCCAATTTCTCTCTGGGCCATGGAAAAACGTGTTAGGGAATCCATCATCAAAAGCACATCTCTACCCTGATCTCGAAAATACTCAGCAATAGCCGTAGCCGTTTTAGCTGCTTTATTTCGCTCCAAGGCAGGCCGGTCCGAAGTAGCCACCACTACCACGGAACGTTTCATACCTTCTTCACCCAAATCCCGTTCAATAAACTCACGTACTTCACGTCCTCGCTCTCCAATAAGTGCAATGACATTAATATCTGCTTTGGTATTACGGGCAAACATACCCATTAGTGTAGATTTACCCACGCCGGAACCGGCAAAGATACCAATACGCTGTCCCTTACCTATGGTAATCAGACCATCCACAGCCTTCACACCAAGCGGAAGCACCTCGCTGATAATCTCACGGCTCATTGGATCAGGCGGTGGTGCATCCACCGGATATTTTTCACCAATAAATTCTAATCCGTCCAAGGGGCGTCCCAAACCATCCAAGGTTTTTCCCAGCAATTCATCCCCCACCTGCACTGTCAGAGGATAACCGGTATTTTCCACAACACTGCCCAAACCGATGCCATCAACTACTCCATAGGGCATCAAAAGGGTCTTTTTATCCTTGAAGCCTACCACCTCTGCCATAACCGGCAGATTCTCCGTATCCTTGCCGGGCATAATACGACATACATCTCCCAGCTTGGCATCCGGTCCCGCAGACTCAATGGTCAGTCCCACCACATTCAGAACTTTTCCCATTTTGCGAAAAAAAGTGCGCTCCTTGAGCCTATTATATTTTTCAAAATCCAAGGCCATTGTTTCCAAACAGCTCACCTATTCCTCTTTTATTTCTGATAAGACAAAAGCATCAGTTTTTGTCTTAATTCTTCCAACTGTGTTCCCAGCCCGCAGTCATAGATACCACTATCTGTTTCAATCAGACACTGATTCGCCGACAAAGTCATATCCTCTACCAGTTCTACGCTGCTCCCCGGTGCTGTTACCGCCGAGGTAATCTGTTTTTTCTGCATACTTACGTAAGGATAATCCTCTTTGGATACATGCACCAGAAAATCCCGTCCACCCTCAATCCGACTTAGAGCACTCACAATCAATTGAGACACAATCTCCTTATGGGAAGACAGTTCCACTTGAAAAATATGTTCGTAGATACCTGAAATCACTTCTACCATTTGGGGTTCCAGGGTTGCAATCATTTCCTGGTATCCGGCTTCCAACTGGATTTCTTTTTCCTGTAGCCGCCCCTTTTCCTGTTCCAATTCCCGGATTGCCTCCTGCATTCCCTGTTCATATCCCTGTGCACGGGCTTCCTCAGCAATCCGTTTCCGTTCAGCTTCTGCCTGGGCTTTGGCATCATCCAAAATACGTTGTGCCTGTTGATTTGCTTCCTGCACCAACAAATCGGCCTGTTCCATTGCCTGACTGACAAGCAACTGGGGGTCCAACGGCCCACCTCCCATATCAGTGGTTAAAAGCTCTGCATCATCTGAGGCAGTCAATACTTCTACCATCTGTGCTTCTATACCGGATACAAAGCCTTCCTGTTGTCCATCCTGCTGCATTTGCTCGGCCAGTGCCTGAATCCTCTGAGCCATCAATGTGTTGGTGTCTATTACCCGTTTATCCTCTGCCGGAACACTGGTATAACCACGTTTTAACAGATTACTAGACAACAATCTCGTCACCTCCGCCTCTGGAAATTACGATTTCTCCGGCATCTTCCAGCTTACGAATAATATTAACAATCTTCTGCTGTGCTTCTTCCACATCCTTCATACGCACAGGACCCATGAATTCCATATCTTCCTTAATCATTACAGCCAAACGCTTGGACATATTGTTAAAGATAGCATTCTGTACCTGTTCATTGGCACCCTTCAGTGCAATAGCCATATCGTTATTGTCCACCTCACGCAGCACACGCTGAATCGCTCTGTCGTCCAAAAGGAGCACATCCTCGAATACAAACATTTTCTTTCTGATTTCGTCTGCCAATTCGGGTTCTTCGATTTCCAAGGTCTCCATAATATGTTTTTCTGTACCACGGTCTACCGTATTCAAAATCTCTACCACTGCATCTACGCCACCAATAATGGTGTAATCCTGATTGACCAGGCTGGCCAGCTTGGACTCCAGAACCTTTTCCACTTCTTTGATAACGTCCGGGCTGGTACGGTCCATTACAGCAATACGTTTTGCCACATCCGCCTGACGGTCCGGCGTCAGAGATGCAATAATCATCGCGGCCTGACTGGGTGATAAATAGGACAAAACCAGAGCAATGGTCTGGGGATGTTCATCCTGAATAAAGTTAATCAACTGGGATGCGTCTGTCTTACGCACAAACTCGAAGGGCTTTACCTGCAAAGATGCGGTCAGCTTGCTGATCACTTCCAGAGCCTTCTCGCTTCCCAAAGATTTCTCCAACAGTTCTTTTGCATAGCCAATACCACCCTCGGCAATATACTGCTGGGCTAAGCACACTTCATAAAACTCATTGATAATATCTTCTTTCAACTGGGGAGTTACGCTTCTGGTATTGGCAATTTCCAGCGTAAGTTCCTCTATCTCTTCTTCCTTCAAATGCTTAAATATGCCTGCGGAACGCTCCGGTCCCAAGGAAATCAACAAAATGGCTGCTTTCTGTAACCCCGAAACAAATCCATCCCTACCTCTTGCCATAGCCAGTACCTGCCTTTCTAATTCCAGTCTTCATTCAACCAGTTACGAAGCAGACTGGCTGCAGACTCGGGATTCTCATCAACAAACTTCTCTATCAGCTTTCTGGTTGCAGATTTGGTTTCCAAATCAATATCATCAATTGTTTCCTCAACAGGCGTAGACTGCAACAAATTCTCTACGGACAATTCGTCCTCTTCTGTCACTTCTACGGTCGCTCTCATGCTGCGGAATACCACAAACGCCAACAAACCGATGATCAATACCAGCAACAGGATACTGGAAATATCTGTCCATCCGATATCCATGCCCTCTTTGTCATAATACAGAGGGGTTATATAAGAAATAATCGTAATCTTATCTACCGGAATACCGGTAGCATTGGATACCATTGCATAAAATTCTTCATCCACTTCCTGCTTGATATCCGCACTGTTAGCCAGCTTATATTCCTCCCAGGACATTTCATCAAGAAGTCCTTGTTTCTTAGCATCTTCTTCACGCAGTTCGCGATATGTAATGGTTGCAACAGAAATAGAGGAAGTGCCGTAATCAATACTTCCTGCAGCCAATTCTTTATACACGCTTTTCTCATTAGGCAGATAATCAATCAAATACTCCGTCTGGGAAGATTCGGAATTGGCATAATCCGGACTCACATATGTAATATTTCCGGCCTCTCCATTGGAGTCAGTACCCGGAATACCTTCCGTACCATTGGTATTTTCAGACTCATAACGCTCTTCATGGGCTTTCATGCCTTCTGTTCTGCCATCATTGGCATAATATTCCTTCACAGTTTCTGTGTATTTCGCATAGTCCATATTCAAATGGGTAGTCACTGCCACATTACTACACTGGTTGGTACCAAGCAGCACCCTTTTTACCTGATTTTCCACAGTGGTTTGGGCCTGTGCCTTCAGCTCCTGCATGGAATTGGCAATACCTGCCACAGAATAGTCATCCCCACCGGCAAAAAGCAAATTGGCATCGGAATCAATAATCGTAATATTTGCTGTGGTGGAATTACCCAAAAAAGCCGCTGCCGCCTTTGCCACATTGGCAGCATTGGCAGAAGTAAAGGTACCGTCTAATTCCAGCTGAATATATGCAGAGGATTCCTCCTTGGTAGCAAGTAATGTACCATTCTGGTCCGGAATATGAAAAGTAACCTGGGCGCTTTTTACATTGGATAAGGAAGCTAAATCTCTTTCAAACTGCTTCTCCAAATATACGCCCCATAATTTCTCCTTATCAGCAGAGGTACTGGAAATACCGCCCCCCAAAGCGTCTTCGGGGGAATAATCATCCGGCACATAACCGGCCGAACCCAACGCCAGTCTGGCAACAGACTCCTGGCTTACTTCAACCTGGATTTTTAAACCATCCGAAGATACCGTATGGTCTATGGTGGCGCCTTCCAATACAGATACAATCTCAGAAGCCTGGGCTGTATTTTCACAGGTAATCAAATCCGTATACTGCGGTTTGCTGGTGGTATATATCAAGATTGCCAACGCAAAAACAACCGTGGCCGCAATACCCACGATAATCGTCTTCTGTTTAGATGTAAACCTATTCCACCAATCTAATACTTTCTGGGGAATCTCTTTCAGTTTCTCAACCATGGTTTTTCTCCCTTAGTAACATTAAATCTGAATCTGCATCAATTCTCTGTATGCCTCTAACAATTTGTCCCTGATTGCTACCGTATACTGTAAGGCAGTAGATGCCTTCTGCAGGGCTATGGTCAAATCATGGGTACTTTCCGTTTCCCCCAATGCAAATTTAATCTCTTCATTCTCGGCATCGGACAAATAGGAGTTGGTAGTTTTGATGTTTTCGATAGCAGTATTCAGCAAAGCATCAAACATGGTGCCGTTTGCCTCATCCGTCTTGGGGGCAAGGCTTCCCGTCAGGGAAGAAAGGGTAGAAATACTACCTAAATTACTTAAGCTGTTAGCTCCTGTCATTCCACTGATGTTGTTCACACCGGCGATGCTGTTTATATTATTCACGCCGCTCAAGGCACTAATTGCTGTTAAATCCATAATCTCACCTTCCAAATACATAACAAATTACGGGCACTCCATCACTGGCCCCACGGTGCTTATCTAATCTCCAATCCCTTCAATGCAATGGACTTGCTGGCGCTGAAGGCTGTAGCATTGGCCTCGTAAGCTCTGCTGGCATCAATCAAATTGGTCATTTCTGTAACAATGTTCACATTCGGATAAGTCACATAACCGTTTTCATCCGCATCCGGATGTGCAGGGTCATACACCATATTCATCTCGGTGGTGTAATCCTCACTGATATTGCT
>JAFUKS010000237.1 GCA_017473445.1 Lachnospiraceae bacterium | reverse complement strand
GAAAAAGATAGTCAGACCCTGAATATGATTTTGCACTGCATCGGTGATTTTGAGCGTATCTCTGACCACGCCCGCAACCTAAAGGAAGCGGCACAGGAAATGTATGATAAGCAATTGTTTTTCTCTGATAAGGCACAACAGGAATTGGAAGTTCTAAAGTCTGCAATTCATGACATTTTAAAGCTTACCATGTTGAGCTTTGCAGAAGAAGATTTGAAACTGGCAGCACAGGTAGAGCCTTTGGAAGAGGTAATCGATGGCTTGAATCTGGATATTAAGCAGAGACATATCAAGAGATTGCGCAAGGGTAAATGTACCATTGAACTGGGCTTTGTATTATCAGATATTATTACCAATATGGAAAGAGTTTCCGATCATTGTTCCAATGTGGCAGTATGCGTGATTCAGTCCAGTGAGGAAGAGTATGATCCTCATGCATATCTGGATGAATTGAAGCAGGAAAGCAATATTGACTTTAAGGGTAAGGTTCTGTTATATAGAGAACGTTACCAGCTGCCCTAAACAGAAAGGGAATCAAAATGGCTTTGATTTATGTTGTGGAAGATGATATAAGTATACAGGAGATAGAAACCTTTGCCCTGACCAATGTAGGGTATGAGACAAGAGGGTTTCTTACGGCGGCAGAATTTTACAATGCAATAGACGGGATACTGCCTGATTTGATTCTTTTAGATATCATGCTTCCGGATGAAGATGGACTCAGTATCTTAAAAAAGCTTCGTTCCAGAAAGGATACTGCCGGTGTGCCGGTGATAATGGTGACAGCCAAGACCACCGAGATAGATAAGGTAAAGGGATTGGATTCAGGAGCTGATGATTACATGACCAAGCCCTTTGGTGTTATGGAGTTGATTTCCAGAGTAAAAGCAATTCTGAGGCGAAGTGCCCGCCCTGAGGATAAGGAGAAGGTTCTGCGTCTGGGCAGTGTTGTGCTTGATATGGAACGTCATGCAGTGACGGTAGCAGGAGAGCCTTGTGAGCTTACTTATAAGGAGTATGAGTTGCTGAAGTTGTTGATGATAAATGCAGGTATTGTGACCACCCGAGAAGCGATTTTGAATCGGGTGTGGGGAACCAATTTTGAGGGAGAATCCCGTACCCTGGATATGCATATCAAGACTTTGCGCCAAAAATTAAAGGATGCAGGTAGTCTGATTAAAACTGTTCGTAATGTGGGATATATTATGAATAATTAAAAAGCAGGATTCCGGCTTGCGTGGCAGGCGGAGAGGGCGATTATGAAAAAGAAAATTAATCGAATGTTGGTGGTAATCGCTTTTTTGGCTATTCTTTTTACCACATTTTTGATTACAATTGTTTACCATGGATTGTATGAGAAACAGGTTTTTGAGGATTTGCGGAATATTACCGGCATTTTAAAGAGTAAAGGTATATCTGAAGGAACAGATTGTGTGACGGTGGATGGTGTGCGAGTGACACTATTGGATGAACAAGGGGCGGTACTTTATGACAGTGAGGCGGATAGTAACACTATGGGAAATCACAGTCAACGTCCGGAAATTGTGCAGGCCTTGAGAAAAGGGGAAGGACAGACGGTAAGACGTTCGGAAACCTTGGCTACCAATACCTATTACTATGCTCTTATGCTGGAGAATGGACAAGTGCTGCGGGCCGGTAGGGAAGCCAGTAGTGTGCTGAGCATTTTTGTGTCTGCATTGCCCGGTTTGTTACTGGTGCTGGCAGTATTGATTGTGATGTGCATGGTTATTGCTCATTTCCAGGCGATAAAGCTAATCGCTCCTATTGAACAACTGGCAGAGGAATTGGACGAAACAGGAAAAAGCCCTGCATATACAGAGATGGAACCCTATATCGATACCATTAAGCGACAGCATGAAGAAATCATCCAAAATGCCCGGATGCGTCAGGAGTTTACAGCCAATGTAACCCACGAGTTGAAAACACCGTTAACATCTATATCCGGTTATGCGGAGCTTATTGAGACAGGTATGGCTTCAGAAGAAGATGTGACCAGATTTGCCCATGGTATTCGTACCAGTGCCAATAGGTTGTTGACCTTGATTAATGATATTATTCGTTTATCGGAATTGGACAGTACAGAGGAAAAGATGGAAGTGGAGTCTGTGAATTTGTACAATTTGGCCCGAACTTGTGTGGATATGCTGACCATGAATGCAGAAAAACATCAGGTTACGATTTCCCTGGAGGGCAGTGAGGCTTGGGTACAGGGCAATAAACAGATGTTGGAAGAATTGCTTTTTAATCTATGCGATAATGCTATCCGGTACAATAATATCGGCGGTACTGTACTGGTGTATGTAAATACTACGCAAGAGAGAGCGTTGCTTAAAGTGAAGGATACAGGTATCGGCATTCCCAAGGAGCATCAGGAACGTATTTTTGAGCGTTTCTACCGGGTTGATAAGAGTCGTTCCAAATCCACCGGTGGAACCGGCCTGGGATTGGCCATTGTAAAGCATATTATTTCTAAGCATGATGCTGAGATGGTATTGCACAGTGAACCCGGACAGGGTACAGAATATATAATTACCTTCAAAAACAGATGAGGCTTACTGCCGCATCTGTTTTTTATTGCCAATTTCCACCCTTCCCGTGCACCATGTTGGGAGTCTTGACAAGGGGACCACATGGTGTACGGGAAGGGTGGAAATTGGCAATAAGTGAGAATAAAAGAGCATATTTTAAGCAGAGATTTTTGAGGTACTAATTTATAGTATTATCAAGAAAAGGTGTTGCTATTTTCAGCGATACAAGGATTATGGAGGGAAACAAATGAGCAATGTAAAAATGAGCGGTTACCGTAATATATTTGCGGAGATGGGCAAATCAGAAGCAGAGATTCAGGCAAAGCTTGAAAATGCGGTAAGGGAGTTTTTCTTCGGAGAGGACAGAGTATATTTTGAGTCCGGTGAAGATATGGGTTACATGGAGGATACCGGTAATCATGATGCACGTACTGAAGGGATGTCCTATGGTATGATGATGTGCGTGCAGATGAATATGAAGGAAGAATTTGACCGTATCTGGAAATGGGTAAAGACCTATATGTATATGGATGAAGGGTATAATGAGGGCTATTTTGCATGGTCCTGCCAGACCAATGGTACCAAGAATGCCAAAGGTCCTGCACCGGATGGAGAAGAGTTTTTTGCCATGGCCCTTTTCTTTGCATCCCACAGATGGGGGGATGGCGAAGGTATGCTGAATTATTCCCATGAGGCAAAGGAGATTTTGAGAGCTTGCTTACATAAAGGACAGAATGGACGTGAGGGTACACCCATGTGGAATCTGGAGAATAAACAGATTTTGTTTGTCCCCGGTGTGGATTATACAGATCCTTCCTATCACCTGCCCCATTTTTATGAGCTGTTTGCACAGTGGGCCTATGAAGAGGATAGACCCTTTTGGGCCGAGGCAGCCAAGGTCAGTCGTGAATACTTGGTAAAAGCATGTCATCCAGTGACCGGTATGAATTCCGAATATGCAGAATTTGATGGTAGCCCGATGAACAGACCGATTCCCTGGGCACAGGAGAGACATAACTGGTTCTTTTCTGATTCTTACCGCACAGTAGCTAATATTGGCTTAGATTATGAGTGGTGCGGACAGGATGTGGGACAGAGAGCGGCAGCGGAACGCTTGCAGTATACGCTGGGTGTGGTGAACAAAGAGAACCCTTATGTGATTTATGAGGTAGACGGTACCCGTATTGAAGAAGAAGCCAGACATCCTGTAGGTCTTATGGCTACTACCGCACAGGGAGCATTGGCCATTGACGGACCTATTACCTTGGACAGCGCTGACCCTGTAGTGGCTCAGGCGGCACAGTGGGTGGAGCGTCTGTGGAACGAGCCTCTGCGCAAGGGTGACAGAAGATATTATGATAATTGTCTGTATATCTTCGCGTTATTGGCACTTAGTGGCAATTACAGAGCATACTAATTAGGCATCAGCATTCCCGATAGGTAGGGGAGTGTGTAGGATAGAGAGGAAAGGATAGGTATACTCATGAGTATCGTATTGGCAAAGCAGAATCAGGCGATTCCCTTTGTATTGGAGGAAAGTGCATTCGAGGGCGTAAAACGTATTGCAAAGAAGGTGGCTCTGGATGTGCAGAAGGTGGCAGATGTACTGCCGGAAGTAAAAGTAGTAACAGATGCAGCACAGATAGCTGCTAAGGAAGTGGTCTTTGCAGCAACGCTGGGATGCAGTGCATTGTTGGACGCGTTGATTGCGGAAGGTAAAATTGACAAAGCTCCTGTGGAAGGTAAATGGGAAGTATTTTCCCTGAAGCTGGTAGAAGCACCGTTCCCTGGTGTGGAGAGAGCACTGGTGATATTTGGTAGTGATAAGAGAGGTACCATCTATGGTTTATTTAGCTTGTCTGAGTACATAGGCGTAAGTCCCATGTGTTATTGGGGTGATGCAGAGCCCGAAAAACGGCAGGAACTGGTGCTCAATCAAGATATCGCTATGGTATCCAAGGAGCCCAGTGTGAAGTTCAGGGGTTTCTTCATTAATGATGAGTGGCCTTGCTTTGGTAACTGGACCTGGTCTCATTTTAACGGTTTTACAGCAGAAGTGTATGACCATGTGTTTGAATTCCTTTTGCGTATGAAGGGCAACTATTTGTGGCCTGCTATGTGGAGTTCGTCCTTCCCCTTGGATGGCCCCGGCTGTCTCAATGAGGAGCTGGCAGATATTTATGGCGTGGTAATCGGATTTTCTCATCATGAGCCCTGCCTGCGTGCCAGCGAGGAATGGGATAAGGTCAGAGGTGTGGATACGGTGTATGGTAATGAGTGGAATTACTATACCAATGCAAAAGGGCTGGCAAAATACTGGGAGGATGGTATCATCCGAAGCGGTAAGTACGAGCATCTGGTGACTATTGGTATGCGTGGTGAGAGAGATACATCCATGCTTGGTCCTGACGCAACCCTAAAGGACAATATCGAATTACTGAAAGAGATTATTTTAAAACAGCGTGAACTGATTGGCAAACACATCAACGCTGATGTGGATAAGGTGCCGCAGCTTTTGGCGTTGTATAAGGAAGTGGAAGCATATTTTTATGGAGATGAGCAGACAGAAGGACTGAAGAGCTGGAAGGAACTGGAGAACGTGATTTTCATGCTCTGTGAGGATAATTTCGGATATATGCGTACTTTGCCCACTGCGGATATCAGAGATCACAAGGGCGGTTTCGGTATGTATTACCATTTTGATTATCACGGTGCACCTATTTCCTATGAGTGGATGCCTTCTACTACCATGGCAAAGACCTGGGAGCAGATGACCAAAGCATATGATTTCGGCATCCGTGAAGCATGGATTGTAAATGTGGGAGATTTGAAGGGTAATGAGGTGGCATTGCACTATTTCCTGAGTCTGGCTTATGACTTTGAAAAATGGGGTTCCTCTGCACCCGGAAGCTATACAGAATATATGCAGCAATGGGTACATAGTGTATTCCCCGGGGTGACACCACAGATACAGGAAAAGATTGCACAGGTATATACTGATTTTGTAGACCTGAACGCAAAGCGTCGTCCTGAGGCACAGAATGCAGATATTTATCATCCTTGTCACTACAATGAGGCAGACCGGATGCTGGCAGCAGCAGACCGCGTGGATGCACTAAATGAAGAAGTATATGCAGCTATTTCCGGTAATGCAAAGCTGGCATATTGGAGTATGGTATATTTCCCTGCCAAAGCCAGCATGAATTTGCTCCGTATGAATTTGTATGCAGCCAAGAATCATCACTATGCAAAGCAGGGGCGTAAGGTGGCTAATAAATATGCAGCCTTAATGGATGAATGTATCGCATTGGACAGACAGTTGGTTGCAGAGTTTGGAGCTTTCCGTGACGGCAAGTGGAAGGGGATGGAACTGGAGGAGCATATTGGATTTACCAAGTGGAATGATGACGGTTGGAGATATCCCTTGAAGATACAGGTACAGCCTGTGACAAAGGCACGTCTTAGTGTATCCAGAGCTGATGATGAGCGGATTGCTGTGAAAAATTATGGTGTACCCATGTGCATTCCTGTGACAGATTTTATGTATGAAGGCGTGCAGCAGGTAGCTATTGAAATCAGCAATGATGGTGTAGGTGTATTGGATTACACCATTTCAGTAGAAAATGGAGAAATGCCTGCATGGCTTGCAGTGGAGCCCATGTCCGGACAGGTGGAGGATTTACAGCAGGTAGTATTAACCTGTAACCGTGAGGCGTTGCCCCGGGAGCCCCAGACAGTACGACTGATTATCAGTGATGGGGATGCGCGGGTTGCTATTGAAGTGCAGGCGGGAGTATGCCGGCAGGCACAGGAATTACCCAACGGATATTTCCTGGACAATCAGGGTGTTATTACCATGGAGGCGAATCACTATCTGGGTAAAAAAGATGTAGCAGATGGTGCATTTACATTGATTCCTCACTGTGGAAGAAGCGGCAATGGTATGAAGGTAATGCCCAGCACGTCTGCTTACACCTGTGAACAGGATAAGCCTGAGATTACTTACGGTTTCTATTTGCCCAAGGCAGGCAGCTACAAGGTAGAGCTGTGGACCAATCCTTTCAATTCTGCAGTACAGGGTAAGGAAGTGGCAGTTGAAATCAGAGCAGGACAGCAGTCTGCAGAGAAATTGCAAATCATCGGCCCTGATTTCCGTGGTGGTGACTACAATGATGGCAGATGGTGTCAGGGTGTATTGGATCATATCCGTGTTACTACTACTAGTCTGGATTTCCAGGCAGGTTTGCAGACATTGACCATTGGAGCATTGGATGCGGGTGTGGTTTTAGAACGTATTTTGGTATATCCCGCTGACAAGAGTCTTAAGAATTCTTATCTGGGACCGGAAGAGAGCTATTTTAAGAAGTAATGGAAATTAAGGAAGCATATGTGCCTTGACCGCATGCATATGTTTCCTTAAAGCAATACAAGTAAAACGTTTTAGTGGAGGACAGAAGATGAAAAATGCAGCTATAAAAATTTTGTGTCTTACGCTTTGCCTGATGCTTACCGGATGTGCCAATGCAGAGGGAACGGTGCAGGACAGTGAATCGGTGCAGGATGAATTGAGTGCAGAGGGAAATGAACAAGAGAATGAAACTGTGGGACAGGAAAGCACTGAGGTAGTAGAAGCGAGTGTGTCTCAGGAGCAGGAGAGAGGGTCTGAAGAACAGGTAGAAGAAATTCCTTTTTCCTCTGATTTTTATGAGTATGAGTCTATGGCAGATTTACTGGGGGAATATGGGATTCGTTTTGGCACCTGTATGAATGCTACCACTTCTCAGGACTATACTTTGCAAGGATTGGTAGGACAGCATTTTAATTCTATTACAGCTACCAATGATATGAAGGCTTATTGTCTATTGGATCAGAATGCCAGTATGAAAGCTGCTGACGGCATGCCGGTAATGGATTATTCCGGTTCCTTACCGATTATCGAAGCCGCTATGAATAATGGTGCACAGGTCAGAGGACATGTACTGGTATGGGATGCCAATATGAGCAGTTGGTTTTTCAAAGAGGGATATAAATCAAATGGTGCTTATGTTGACCGTGCTACCATGCTGAAGCGTTTGGAGTCCTATATTACACAGGTTATCAATTATTATGAGGAGAATTATCCCGGTGTAATTTATTGTTGGGATGTGGTAAATGAAGCAGTAGGAGACAGTGCTTCGGATTACGAAGGGGATGATGCCAGACATGTGCGTAAGGTCCGTGGTGGAGCGGAGAATCTGTTTTATACAGTCATCGGTGATGATTATGTGGAGCTGTCATTCCTTTATGCACGCAATGCCATAGAAGCATTACAGCAGAAGAATCCTGAACTGGATATTAAGTTGTTTTATAATGATTACAGTACCTTCCAGGATAACAAATGTAACGCAATCTGCGAATTGGTCAAGAGTATCAATTCCTTTGCAAAGGATAGCGACGGTAATTACCGAAAACTGGCGGACGGTGTAGGTATGCAAGGCTATATTGGCGGCTATGGTACCCAAAGCGGTTGTATGAGTGCAGGTGATATTCCCAAGATAAAGAAAGCGATTAACAAATATGCAGAACTGGGCGTGGAAGTACAAATTACCGAGATGAGTGTCCGTAACTATAAAAATGATGTTTTAACCGTTAATAATCATAAGAGATTTTACCGTATGCTGATGGAGGCATTGGTGGAGATTAATTCCGGTGAAGAGAAACCGCTGACAGCTATCTGTATCTGGGGACTGACAGATATGGCTACCATTGATAAGAACAGCTATTCCTACAAGATGAATGGCTGTTATAATGGCCTTTTTACTCCCGGTTATGAGGTAAAAGAGGCATTCCATGAGGTATATGTGATGCTGAAAGAGAAGCAGGCTGAAAAACAGGCTCAATAGGTAGCTATAGATGAAATATAAGACTTAAATAATAAATGAAGCAGATGGGTGTCTTAGGGCACCCCATCGGAAAGAGAGGAACTATGAGCGTTATTGCAAAAAATCCCATTATGCCCGGTTTTTATCCGGATCCTTCCATGTGTGCGGTGGGAGAAGATTTCTATTTGGTAAATTCTACCTTTGCTTACTTTCCGGGACTACCTGTCCTGCATAGTAAAGACCTGGTTCACTTTGAACAAATTGGTAATGTAATGGACAGAGAGTCCCAGCTGCCTTTAGGTGATACCGGACATTCCAGAGGCTTATTTGCTCCTACCATCCGTTATTATAACGGTACTTTCTATGTGATTTGCACCAATGTATCCCATGGTGGTAACTATATTGTAACTGCTACCAGTCCCGAGGGTCCTTGGTCTGAGCCTCATTATTTGGAGGGAGCAGACGGTATTGACCCCAGTTTGTTCTTTGATGAGGATGGTACCTGTTATTATATTGGTACGCATCCCAATCCTGCAGGCTGCAAGTATGATGGTGACTGGTATATTTGGATTCAGCAGGTGGATCTGGAGAATATGAAATTGGTTGGCCCTAAGAAGGATGTATGGAATGGTGCCATGAGAGATGTTATCTGGCCTGAAGGTCCCCATCTGTATCGCAAGGATGGTTATTACTATATCATGCATGCAGAGGGAGGTACCGGACCGGACCATGCAGTATCTGTATGCCGTAGCAAGGATATCTGGGGCCCTTACGAGAATTATAAAAAGAACCCTGTGCTGACCCATAGACATTTGGGCTTGGATTATCCCATTAAGTATGTAGGGCATTCTGATATTGTAGAGACTGTAAACGGAGAATGGTATATGGTTATGCTGGCAGTTCGTCCCTTGGAACGATATACCACCATGGGACGGGAGACCTTCCTGGCAAAGGTGACCTGGGAAGAGGGGTGGCCTGTGGTAAATCCCGGTATCGGTATGTTGACCGATGAGGTGGAGATTAACCTGCCGGAATGGCTTCCTGAGAATGACCCTACCTCCTATACCAGCAGAACCGGAGCGTTTACAGCAGTGCCCGGTAGCAATAGATGCTATGATTTTGCTACTATGAAGAAACTGGGACATGAATTCCTGATGCTGAGAAATCCCAGAGAGGATATGTATCGAATGACTGATAAGGGGATTGAACTGAAGCTGTCACCTATTACCATGAAGGAGAATCAGACTTCTTCCTATGTGGCTATCCGTCAGCAGCACCATAGCTTTACCGTAAAGACCACTGTATGTGCAGGAAAACTGACCGGTAAGGAGAGTGCAGGTCTGGCATATATGCAGTCCAATGATTACAATCTGCGTCTGGAGGTATTTGCAGGAGAGGCGAAGGCTATTTTGTGTCAGGCAGGAAAGGACGAAGTCATCGGAAGCATAGCGGTATCCGGTGATGAACAGCAGCTGGCTATTGTAGTGGAAGGACTGACCACCAGACTTTTGGTAAATGGCCAGGAAATTGCTATTGCAGGGGTGTCTGCATTGTCCACTGAGGTGGCAGGAGGCTTTGTAGGCTGTACCGCAGGTATCTATGCATCCGGTAACGGTGAGGAGAATGGAAATTATGTATGCTTTAAGCGTCTTTGCTATGAAGCATAAATAGGAGATTAAGAAGAGACTGGGATATTTGTATACCTCCTACAGGGAGGTGTTCAAGTTCCCGGTCTTTTTATTTTTTTCTTTCATTTGCATATACTACATGTAAAAAGGGTGAAATTATGATGGGGAGAGTGTATAAGGAAATAGAAAATGTCATCAAGCAGTTGAGAAAGGAAAATGTCAGTGTTCATGCAGCAGGGACAGCTTTTTTTCTTTTCTTGTCCTTGGTACCTATGCTAATTTTTATATGTGCAATTCTTCCATATACGCCTCTTACGGCACAAAATTTGATAGGTGTACTGACGGATTTAACGCCATCATTGCTTGATCCTATAGTGGAAACATTGGTGAAGGAGGTATATAGCCGTTCCAAAGGGGTACTGTCTTTGGCCATTGTTGCTACTATCTGGTCTGCCGCAAAGGGTGTGATGGCACTTATGAAGGGGCTTAATGATATAGCGGAAGTGGAAGAGAAACGCAATTATTTTCTGGTACGGGCAGTTGCTTCCTTCTACACTGTTTTGGTGTTGCTGGTAATGATTTTCTCATTGATAGTGGTAGTGTTTGGTAATCGGTTGGTGGTATTATTATTGTATCGTTTCCCTGACCTACAGGGAATAGTAGATATATTGCTGCATTTTAGATTTGTATTTACGGGAATGTTTCTGACGGGATTATTTGCGACGGTTTATGCGTATATTCACAATGAGAATAGGAGCTTTCGAAGGCAGCTTCCCGGGGCTTCCTTTGCAGCTGCTATTTGGAGCGTTTTTTCGTGGGGGTTCTCATTGTATTTGGACTGGCCCGGTACAGGCAATCTATATGGTAGCTTATCTATTATTGTTTTTATGATGCTTTGGATGTATTTCGGAATGTATTTTTTATTGCTGGGTGCTTATTTGAACAAGTATTTGGGGGAAATAAGCATTTCAATTTAACTTAAAAAAGCCCCTGACATATGTCAAGGGCTTTTGAACATCAATATAATATAAAAATTATTTGTCTTCTGTATCATCCGTATCTTCAGAAGTCCCTTCCTCGGAAGCTTCTTCTGTGGGTTCGGGCAAAGTCAGCAATACATGGCTGATACGGTTTTGATCGATGCCCTGTACTTTCAGGGTGACGCCATCCTCCAGAGTGACTTCCTCGTTGTCCTCGGGCAATCGGTCCAGATGCTCGATGATGATACCGCCAATGGAGTCGTAATCCTCGCTTTCCAGATCGGTACCGATGGCATCATTAATATCGTCCAGCTTCATACTGGCTTCCACCAGATATACCCGTTCATCCTGCTGCTTAATCAGTTCTTCTTCGTCCTGATCGTATTCATCACGAATCTCACCTACGATTTCTTCCAGCAAATCTTCCAGGGTTATCATACCTACCGTAGCACCGTATTCATTCAATACAAATGTTACATTTGCAGTTTTTTCACGCATTTCATACAATAGGTCCGCAGTCTTTTTAAATTCATAAGTATAATATGCTTCTCTGAGAATATTGCTTACCTGAAAGGAAGCCGGATCCTCCGTAAGAATGAAATCCTTAATATTTATCAAACCGATGATATTATCCTTTTCTTCCTGATATACAGGAAGTCTGGTATACATGGACTCTCTGAAAACATGCAGTACCTTTTCGTAACCGGCATTTACATTGATGGTCACCATGTTAATGCGGGGAATCATAATATCCTTTGCCAAGGAATCGGAAAAATCAAACACATTATAAATCATTTCCCGTTCTTCTGTTTCGATAATACCATCCTCATGGCTGACGTCCACATAGGTTTTTAATTCATTTTCGGTGATGGTGTTCATTTTTTTATTGGGGTCTACCCCTATCAGCTTTAGAAATCCCTGTGAGACAATATCTACTATGTATATCACGGGAGTCAGCAAAAACATTAAACCAAAGATAATTCGGCTATATAATAAAGTCAGGTGCTCGGCACAGGCACGGGCCCAGGTCTTGGGTACAATTTCACCGCAGATTAGTACGATAATAGTCAATATACCGGTAGCAATGCCCACGGGTAGGCTGATACGCATTGCCAATGTGGTTGCAAGAGCGGAAGCGGACAGATTGACAATGTTGTTTCCAATCAGAATCGTACTGAGCATTTTGCCGTAGTTATCCAATATTTTGTTGGCGATTTGAGCACTCTTATTGCCTTCTTCCTCCAGGCTGCGAAGTCTTACACGATTCACTGTAGACAGAGCAGTCTCTGCTGAGGAAAAGAATGCTGATAGTAAAATTAAAATGATTAAAACAATAAGTTGTATGACACCTTCGGTATCCACAAAAGTTCACTCCTTTTCTTAAAAATAAATTTGTATACAGATGTATACGCCATTCCAATATATATGAAATTTGGTATTATTGTCAAGTTTTCCGGGGCAGTAGAATATATATTTAACATAAAATTTATAAAACAGGAGAGTCGCTTGATTTCAACAGAGCAAAAAAATAATTTGTTTTACTTAATGAGATGTGTGATGTTATCTTACATAATTACATTTCTGGTTTTGGCGGTATTGGCGTTACTATTATATAAGCTGTCTCTGGGAAAGGGGATACTGTCCGGAATATTGATTGTATTGTATGTAGCTGTTAACATTCTAAGCGGAGTGTTGGTGGGCAGGCACATGAAGGAAAAGCGTTTTATGTGGGGGATGGCAGTGGGAAGCATGTATTTCTTTATATTGTTACTGTTGACCTGGTTTGTTCCTTCAGTACAGTTTTCTTTTGATAGTAACCTGATTACTACCTTTTTATTATGTGCAGGGGGTGGT
>JAFUKS010000236.1 GCA_017473445.1 Lachnospiraceae bacterium | reverse complement strand
GCCAGCGCACTGGTAAGAATCAATATTTTAAAGGGTAATACCACCCATACCGTATAAAAACACAGCACAAACATCTTGGCCCAATAGGGTCCGTCAATGAAATCTACACTGTTTCCTCCAAACCACCGGAGCACCAAATTCACCAAACCATCCGTGTACGGCGTCTTTTTAAACAGAATCATAAACACCAGCCCCACCGCCAGTGTATTGGTCACATAGGGCAGGAAATAAATGGTCTGAAACAATTCCTTTAACTTCTGAATAGAACTAAGTCCCACGGATATCAAAAGCGCAATTCCGGTGGAAATCGGTACGGTAAAAATAACCAATATAAATGTATTTTTTACTGCCTGTAAAAAATACGGATCATGTAGTACATAAGAATAATTGTATAATCCCACACCGTAATAGGTCTGGGATGCAGAGTTATAGCCTTCCTCAAAGGAATAAATAAATACATCCACTAAAGGATATACCATAAATAATCCCAGGAAAATTATGGCCGGCAACAAATAGACCCAGCCCTTAAATTTTTTGTTATCCATATATGTATCTCCCGTTATACACTCTCAAAGTAAATACGTTCTTGATTGTCTTTATGAAACAGAAGTACTTTGGCCGGCTTTAATGCAAAACGTACCCTATCGCCGGTCACATGAGCTGCATTCTCTGCGTCAATGATAGAGCGGATATCTGTATTTTCACATTCCTCATGCACGGAAACCACCGTAATATCTCTTCCCATCACCTCAACTTCATCCAGCTTACAGCTTAAAGGTCCATTTTCCTGCAATATAAAACCTTCCGGACGAATACCCACATACACTTCCTGGTCCTCTACCTTCTGCACGGTCAGAACTGCCTCCTGACCAATATAGAGCTGTCCTGCCCGAACAGTTCCATGAAATACATTAATGGGAGGAGTCCCCAGGAATTTGGCCACAAATAAATTCACCGGGTCATCATAAACCTGCTGGGGCTTACCGATTTGCTGGATGGAGCCATCCTTCATAACCACAATCCTATCAGAGATACTCATAGCTTCTTCCTGGTCATGGGTAACAAATATGGTAGTAATTTTTGTCTCTCTCTGAATCCGGCGAATCTCTTCCCTGGTCTGAAGGCGTAGTCTGGCATCCAAATTAGATAAAGGCTCGTCCATCAATAGTATCCGGGGCATTTTCACCAAGGCTCTGGCAATTGCCACACGCTGCTGCTGACCGCCGGAGAGTTCACTGGGCTTGCGCTCCATCAATTCCTCAATCTGGACCAGTTTGGCTACCCCATAGGCTTTGGCCTTCATTTCTTCCTTAGATAATTTGGCAACACCTTTTAAATTCTCCAAAGGGAAAGTAATATTTTGCAATACGGTCAAGTGAGGATACAGGGCGTAGTTCTGAAATACCATACCCACACCTCTGTTTTCCGCGGGCAAATCCGTCACATCCTCCTCCCCGAAGAAAATACGTCCCTCCGTAGGCTTTAACAAACCACACAACAGGTTCAATGCGGTACTCTTACCACAACCGGAAGGTCCCAACAGACCGATCAGTTTACCATCGGGAATTTCAAAATTAAAATGATCCACCGCAATTACCTCTTCACGGGATTTCTTATTACGGCTGGGAAATTTCTTTGTCAGATTTTGTAATACAACTTTCATAGCTGCCCTTTCTTTGGTATGTAAATTATTTACCACTTTTACAACACCACTATTATATGCGTTCATAAATGAGTTTTCAAGATTTTAATTCCTCTTTGACAGGTTGCCTTCCTACTACTATACTGATTAGGAAAGATAAGGAGAAGTTTTATGTGTCATATAATAGAAATTACTGATTTGATGGTGCCGGAACTGGATATTTATGCGAGACTCACCGAAAATCAATTATACCACTACTACGAACCTGCCCCGGGGCTTTTTATCACTGAGAGTCCTAAGGTAATTACCAGAGCACTGAATGCAGGCTATCAACCGGAATCCTTTCTGGTGGAACGAAAGCATATTCACAGGGAAGCCGCCCAGATTTTGTCCCGTTTCCCGGACATCCCCGTCTATACTGCAGATTTCGAGCTTTTGACCAGACTCACCGGCTATCAGCTGACCCGCGGTATGCTCTGTGCCATGAAAAGACTATCGTTACCTACGGTAACAGATATTTGCCAGGATGCCAAGCGTATTGCAATACTTGAAAATGTTATGAATCCTACCAATGTAGGTGCTATTTTCCGCTCTGCTGCTGCTTTAAACATGGATGCGGTATTACTGACCCCCGGCTGCTGCGACCCTTTATACCGCCGTTCTGCAAGGGTCAGCATGGGAACGGTGTTTCAAGTGCCTTGGACCTATCTGGGAGAGGACACCACTATCTGGCCTCAAGAGGGTCTTGCACAGCTAAAACAACTGGGCTTTCGTACTGCTGCCATGGCATTATGCGAAGACTCTGTTTCCATTGACGATCCCGGACTTCTTCAGGAAGAAAAGCTGGCCATTATCCTGGGAACGGAAGGAGACGGGCTGTGCGCCCAAACAATAGCCGACTGTGATTATACTGTTCGGATTCCCATGGCCCACGGAGTGGATTCCCTCAATGTGGCCGCCGCCAGTGCAGTAGCTTTTTGGCAATTGGGCCGATAAATATGCAATGAAAAAGCCACCCACAGGTGGCTTTTTCATTACATATTTTATTTTCCGTATGTATTCCTTTCTTTATCAGTCATACAGGGAAGCACCGTACTTAATCTTTCTGTAAATTTTCTGTCCTAAAACTGCAAACATGGTAACAACAATAGCGATGGTAGAACCTAAACCTGCAACCACCATAAAAATAACTACTAACAGCATTCCGATATTCATAATAATATAGCCTTCCTTTTCTTTCAATAAATGTTTTGTCCCCAAATGGGGCAACGCAAATAAACCTATGTCTCCATAGGTAAAAAAACATATACTTCGGCTATATTCTCTTTTTTCCGTCCATCCTGTGAATATAATTAAGAATAACTCTATGGTGTACCGTATCGCGAAGATGCACGGTCACCTCGGTCGAAAAGAATTGCGGTGTTAAGAGGGCAATTTCAAGATTGCATAAAATGGTATTTGCAAATCGAAGGTCCCTTTTGAGCTGCACCGTAGGATTCAATGTTTGACGCATACCGGGAGCATGACGCACTACCGCTGCTTCCGGCATACACCGGCTCTGCTGCTCTAATACCGTAGACTGGGTCTGGGTAAGGGTAGAACCATCCAGAGTAGCGTACACCAAACGGGAATGTGCTTTGATATTATCAAAGCACATTCCCGTAATCAACATTATTAATGCAATTAGTAAGCATATCTTACGTCTGCCGGTGCACATTCTATCATAACTTCCTTTGGTAATTTGCCAGATATGAACAAAACATATCAAACATACAAATATTATCATAAAATGTAGTGATATTCAATTACATTGTCATATATGATAGGGTAAACTTATTGTCGGAAAGTAATAGGCAGACTACACCTGTGACCTGTTTAAGATTTGATAACTGTCTTTACTATATCCGAATTCTTGTTTCCTTACAATCCCCATATATGATTTTTCAACACTGCTATCTTCT
>JAFUKS010000235.1 GCA_017473445.1 Lachnospiraceae bacterium | reverse complement strand
TAACTGGGGCGGTAATACCTGCGTGGATAGAAATTTGCCTTGGGAAGATTTTGTGGAACAGTTTTGCAAGGGGTACGAGGTAGCTCTGGAAGCAGGCAGGGAGATTGACCTGGATGTGTTTTATGGCTGGGAAGCGGGATATCAGGGAACAGAATTCTTAATCTATGGCCTGGATAAAAAATGGATGCTGGAGCATCCGGAAATACGGGATGCCAGTGTGCAGGAGCAGTTTGAACTGGTGGACAAAAGCGGAGGTCTGGTAATACATGCCCATCCCTACAGGGAAGAATGGTATATTCCTCAGATTCGCCTGTATCCGGAATATGTTCACGGAGTGGAGGCCATCAATGCCACCCATTCCCATCCCCGCAGCGTCTCTCATAATGACCCGACCTACAATCCCTTGGCAATAGAATATGCCCAGAAACACGGATTTCCAATGACTGCAGGCTCAGACATCCATGGTACGGACATGTTTGGTGGCGGCATGTGCTTTACCCGCCGCCTGAAAGACATCCATGATTTTGTCAACGCCGTCCGCAATGAGGAATGCGTTCTCTTAACGGACGGAGTAGAAGACTTTGATTATGCCGGCTTGAGAGCTTAAACCATGAGCGTGCGGACTTATAGGTTGTCGCAGTAAAGAACGACATCCTACCTCAGCCATGCGGAAATAGAAGGACATAGAGGGGGCATAGTCTACAATTCAGGTACTTGAAAAACGTCGTTACTTAGCGAGGTATAGAACAAATAGAATAGGACTACACACCGTAGCGAAGATACGAGTGAGTAGTCCTATTCTATTGATTCTCGAGCTTAGTAACGTAACGATTTTTCATGTAGTGCAAACGTGCCTGAATGTAGACTATGCCCCCTCTATGTCCGGACCCTTTCCCTGCTGGCGGCCATATTCCCGGACGGAGAGCCGGAAGATAATGAGTCCCACCAGGATAAGCAGGGAGATGATGCTGACACCCTTGCTGGCATCACCGGTTACCTGTGCGATGACGCTGACCAGGGTGGTGCCCACAAAGGCAGCTCCCTTGCCGCAAATATCCAGGATGCCGAAATATTCGCCACTCTTTTAGGCAGGGATGATTTTTGTAAAGTAGGAACGGGACAGTGCCTGGATGCCCCCCTGGAACATGCCCACACATACTGCCAAAAGCCAGAATTTCCACTGACTATCCAGAAAGATGGCAAATACTGCAATAAAGAAGTAGGCAATGATACACACGGTAATTAAGTTCTCTGCTTTATATTTATGGGCCAGCTTGCCAAACAGTAAGGCAAAGGGAAAGGCTACAATCTGAGTCACCAGAAGGGCCAACAGTAGTCCGGTGGTGTCCAATCCCACTGCTTCACCATAAGCAGCTGCCATGTCTATAATGGTGTATACACCATCAATGTAAAAGAAAAATCCAATCACAAACAAAAAAATGTATTTGTTGCCGGCCATATCCTTTAGGGTGCGGCCTATATTACGAAAGCTGGAAAGCAGTAGCTGCTTGTCTGTTTCCACATAATGCAGCTGCTTGTAGCTTTTGTGCAGAGGCAGGGAGAGTACCAGCCACCAGAGGGCAGCAATTACAAAAGCAATGCCCATAGCCAACCGGAAGGAGATGCCGATGGGCTCATAAAAGAGTACCACTCCCAGGCATATCACAAAGGGAACGCAGCTACCGATGTAACCCCATGCATAGCCTGCAGAGGATACCCGGTCCATCCGTTCATTGTCCGTAATATCCGCCAGCATGGAATCATAAAAAATCAGACTAAGGGAATAGCCTGCCTTGGCAATAATGAATACCAGTAAAAATCCAATCCATGTGGTAGGAAGTCCCAAGCAAACGCAGGCAATAATGCCCATCAATACGGACATGGTAAATATCCGTTTTTTCATATTGCGCATATCTGACAGGGCGCCCAGTAAGGGGCCGGTCAAAACCACCAATAGTGTTACCAATGAGGCGGCATAGCCCCAATAAGCAAGATAGTCGTGGGGAGCAATGCCTGCAGAGGCTGCCAGATGGTTAAAGTAAATGGGAATAATGGTGCTTAAAAGCATCACAAACGCGGAATTTCCCACATCATAGAGTACCCAGTGTACCTCTTTCCGGGTCAATTTGTTCATGTCTCAATCTCCTTTGCACATTCCGCAATTTTTTCTTCTGTAAAACTGTAATGATTGTCGAACCGCTCGTCTAAGGATTGTCCGGTTTCATGGCAGCTGATAAAGTGTTCTATCATTTGGATGGTTACGGGAACCGCATCCTGTACATGGCGGCGCAAATGGTCTACCATTGCCTGGGTAGCTTCATCACAATCCCGTTTCATAATCAGACCGTGAAGATGCTCGTATTTATCTACCAGCTTCATGCCCAGACGAACAATTTTCTCCTTCAGGGGACTGGTGGGTAGAAATATCTGATTGTACCATTTCATTTCC
Organism: Lachnospiraceae bacterium; assembly: GCA_017473445.1. Lineage (GTDB taxonomy): Bacteria > Bacillota > Clostridia > Lachnospirales > Lachnospiraceae > Acetatifactor. Next base: position 1,837 of record JAFUKS010000235.1, on the reverse strand, counting down.
TTTAGTGTCCGAAGCATTTGCTTTGTGCTTACGCTTACCTCATCCAGACCATGGAACAGGGAGGCTATTACCTCAGCAGTATGCTCGTTTACCTGTACATGATTGGAAATATTCCAGGTCAGAGGATCTCTTTGGTCCTCCAGCAGATAGCTGCGGTCCAGATAGGTCTCCACTTCCGTGTGGCTAAGGTTGGTACCGCGCAGATAGTACTCTACGCAGCTGTGGCAGGAAAAGTCCAAGGCCAGATGGCATACAAAGCCGCACATATAAGCCAGGGCAGCATCCGGGTCTGTCTCCGTAGGCAATTGTGCTAAGGCTTTCTCAAAAAAGGGACGGGCAGGAATGAAATGCATTCGGTGTCCCAATTGATTAATGTCATCCTTTTGCAGAGCTTTATAGTAAAACAAAATGTCAGGACCATGTAAACCGATAAGGAACAGGTCCTTATTTTTTTCTAAAATTTCTTTGGTGGGAGAGGCGGGTAGCTGCATCAGAACTGTCTCGCCGAATTTGTAATGTGTATAACACGCAGGCATAATATTCTTTCCTTTCTTGGGGAAAACCCCATCGTCTTCTATTATAAGGGAAAATCTTTCTGTGAACAATGAAAAAACAACAAAAAGTGAATTTAAACCAGCGGTTCATTTTTTTTATTGGCTCAAGTCATTATAATTAGAAAAGAAGAAGGAACCGAACCTTGAAAACTACATAAGGGATTCTCCCTTAGGGCAACCCAAGAAGGAGGGAAATGTATGTATTCAATGAATTCAGCATTACAAAGGGAAATTAATCGTCAAAGAGCATTGGACTATTCCATGTATATGATGTTGTCCAGCTACTTTAAAGGAAGTATTTGCAAGAGTACTTTTCTGGAAAAGAGATTGTATTTGTATTATAAGGAGCAGAAACCGGATACACAGGTGGAATTGGAAGAGAAGTGTATCAGATTAATTGAGCAGGAGATTTTGCCACAGATTCCTAAGGCTTGTCTAGATGATAAGGTACAAATCAAGCTAACCCAGGGCGAACCTCGGGAAGCAGTAATGATTTCGGTATATGGATGTGGTTATAGGCTACAGGTAACGGTAAAGGATGTGCCGGGCAAAAAGCACAGTCCTAAGCTGTTTATGCATTATCGTTTGGGCGATGGTAATAATTTAGCCGGATAGGTTTTCACAAGGAAAAATTTTTGGTACAATAGGGAAAGATACAAAGGTAAGAATCCAAAAGGAGCGTGGGCAGAATGAAGGAGCAGTTTAGCCGGATGGAAAATATGATGGGAGCAGAGGCTCTGGAGCGTCTGCAACGCTCCTGTGTGGCAGTTTTTGGTATTGGCGGTGTGGGCGGTTATGCAACGGAGGCTCTGGCCAGAAGTGGTGTGGGCAGGCTGATACTGGTGGATAAGGATGTGGTAAGTATTTCCAATCTGAATCGTCAGCTCATTGCCACCTACAGCAGTATCGGAAGGCCTAAGGTGGAGGCCATGAAGGCACGTATACAGGATATCAATCCGGATTGTCAGGTGGAAACCTATGAGTGCTTTTATCTACCGGAGAATAAGGAAGTATTTGATTTTACGCAGTATGATTATGTGATAGATGCTGTGGATACGGTGACTGCGAAAATACAGTTGGTATTACAGGCACAGGAAGCAGGTGTACCCATTATCAGCAGTATGGGGACCGGCAATAAACTGGACCCGTCCCGGCTGCAGGTGGCAGATATTTACAAGACCAAGGTGTGCCCCCTGGCTAAGGTGATGCGTCATGAACTGAAAAAAAGAAATATAAAGAAACTGAAGGTAGTCTATTCCGAGGAATTACCTATGGAGTCCAAG
>JAFUKS010000234.1 GCA_017473445.1 Lachnospiraceae bacterium | reverse complement strand
TCTCTTCCGCATTGTCCTGGGCATACTTTGCAATCGTTATTGCAATTATCGGTGTGGCTTCATTATTAATTTCTAAGGGGGTTTATTACTATGAGTAAAGCAGTTACTAAAACCAAAAAAGCTCCCTTGAAAGCAAGATGGAATGCCTACTGGGAGAGAAACAGAAAGTCTGAAGGCTATTACTTCAAGCATCAGTGCAAGGATGTATTTGTCAGAATTTGTCGTGCCATTTTATTGTTTGGTATGTGCTTCCTGATTTTGCAGCCTTTGCTGAATAAGATTTCCATCAGCTTTATGGCTGAGGAAGATTTGTACAATGCAATGGTTGTTTCCATTCCCCAGAACTTTACTACGGATAATTACCGTTTGTCTGCGGAGCTGATGGAATACGGAGTGGCACTGCGGAATACATTGCTGATTTCCCTCTCCATTGCGGTGTTACAGGTGGCTATGGCCACATTGGTTGGCTATGGCTTTGCCAGATTTAATTTCCCGTTAAAGGGCTTCTGGTTTGCCTGTGTGATCCTGACCGTTATTGTTCCAACACAAAGTATTCAAACTTCTTTATATTTGCACTTCCGTTATTTCGATTTCTTTGGTATAATAGAAGCGGTGACAGGAAGTACGATTAACCTGAGAGGTTCCATCCTCCCGTATTACCTGATGAGTGCAGGCTGTATGGGTCTGAAGACGGGCTTGTATATCTACCTGATTCGTCAGTTCTTCCGTAACATTCCTAAGGAATTGGAAGAAGCAGCATATGTGGATGGATGCGGTACTCTTAAGACCTTTATCAGAATCATGTTACCGGATGCGACACCGATTCTGACATCCTGTTTCCTGTTTGCTTTCGTATGGCAGTGGACAGACAGTTTCTTTTCAAAGACATTCATGGGCACCACACCGTTGTTGTCCATCCGTTTGTCACAGCTGGGTGAAAAATTGTCCCAGTATGTTGTAAAAGTGTTGCATGATGCAACCGGTGCATCCGTAGGTTATACCAACTGTATTGTAGCGACAGGTACCCTGATGGTAATCGTACCCTTATTGGTACTGTACCTGTTTGCACAGAAGGGCTTCGTAGAATCCCTGAGCAGTTCCGGTATCAAGATGTAATAATGGTATATGTCTCCCGGTGGTGTCATACGCATTACCCGGAAAGTAAGGTGCGGACACCAATGGGAGAAGTATATAAAAAAAGGAGGACATTTCAAAATGAAAATGAAAAGTGTTAAGAGATTAATTGCTGCTACTCTTGCAACTGTTATGACCGTTGGTCTGGCAGGCTGTGGCGGTGACAATGCAGCAAGCAACGACGCTTCTACCAGTGGTGCAGCAGATGCTAATACTGGCGACGCTGCACAGGAGAGCACTCCCACAGAGGAAGTTAGCCCTTATCCTGTATTAAAGGATGCTGATGGCAACGTTTATGACCTGGGCGGTATGGAAATTATCATCCGTGACTGGTTCGCTGTAGAGAAGGAGCCCGAGACCGCTTACGAGCAGGCTCAGAAGGATTACAGAGACTGGATTCAGGAGACCTACAACTTTACTATTAAGGAGCAGGCTATCTCCGGATGGGGCGATGTACCCGCTGACTTCATCAACTACGCTTCTACCGGCGGTGAAGAAAATTATGTATTTACCTTAAGACCCGATCCTTCCATGGTTGAGGCTATGGGCCAGGGCTTAATGAAGGATCTGTCCAAGCTGGATTGCTTAGACTTCTCCGAGGATAAGTGGAGCAACGGCGTTCATGAGTTCTATGCTGTTGGTGACAGCATCTACGCTATGCGTGGTATCGATGCAGAGCCTCGTGATGGTGTATACTTCAACAAGAGACTGTTAACCGAAGCTGGTATCAATCCTGATGATATCTACAAGTGGGTACAGGATGGTACTTGGACTTGGGATAAGTTCGAAGAGTGCTGTAAGACTGTTCATAGAGATACCGATGCAGATGGTGTTATCGATGTTGCTGGTCTGGCTACCATGACCTCTTACTTCTATGCACATGCTATCTACTCCAATGGTTCTGACTACATTACCAAGAAAGATGGCAAGTTCGTTAACGTTGTTGAGTCCGAGGCTTCTATGGAAGCTCTGAACTGGGCTGTTGACATGGTTAACAATTACTTAGGTGTATATCCTGAAGGTTCTAACTGGGATTACTTCTATACTGCATTCATCAATGGTGAGGCAGCATTCCTGGATGACCAGGCTTACTTAGCAGGCGATAAGCTGAAAGACATGGTTGATGACTTCGGTTTCGCTCCCCTGCCTAAGGGACCTAAGGCTACCGATTATACTTGTGTAGTTTCCGATAATATGTATGCAATTCCCGGCTGCTATGATGATCAGAAGGCATGGAATATCGCATTTGCTTACAACCTGTACACCGAGCCTATCCCTGGCTACGAAGATTTCGCAGCGTGGAAGAATGACTACTATCAGAAGTTCCGTGACCTTGAGTCTGTTGATATCTCCTTAGTAGAGATGGTTGACAACGCTCGTGTTACCTATCACTCTCTGGTACCCGGTATCGATGTAAACTCTGACTTCGTATGGGGCATCAACGCTGAGAAGACTCCTGCACAGAAGGCAGAAGAGATCAGAGATACCTGGCAGGCTCTGATTGACGAGGCTAATAAGTAATTAACCGGTCAATTTTATAATTGCTATAACTTTTAGGGATGGTATTTCCGGGTGCCATCCCTTTAGTTATGTCTAAAAATAAGATATATATATTAAAATAGCAACGATTTGTAAAAATAAACCAAAAAAATGCAAGAAATGAATGGTAATTTGTCTAATTGTATGGTAAAATAGTCCTAACACTAAGTACTTGCATGAATAGTCTTGACATGCGGAAAGGTATGGGATTTGATATGGACCAGATGGAAAAGAAAGAAAAGTTAAACAAAAAGGATAATCCTAAGGTGCAAGATAAGGCAGAAAAGAAAGCTGCAAAATTAGCTGCGAAGCAGGCTAAGAAGGATAAAAAAGGCAGTAAAGATAATAAAAAGATTAAAAAGGGCTCCAAGGCATCTAAGGACACCAGTATTAGCAAGAAACTGTTGGTATCCTATGGTGTGACCATCGCATTATCCCTTGTGGGTAGTGTGGTTGCATTGCTGATGCTGACATATATTGGCGGACAGCTTACTAACTTCTATGATCAGAATTATGTAGTGACTACTGAGTGCTGGGAGGCACGTTTTGAATTGATTTCCTCCAAGGAAGCCATGCTGAATGCGTCCCTTGACAGTGATATGACCTTTGTTATTTCCGAGATGGAAAGATCCGTTACCAGTCTGGAAAATTTAAAGACGATGATGGACCAGATGTCCGGTCACTATACCGGTGACAAGGCAGTATTTGAGCGTATTGAAGCCAATCGACAGGCGATTCTTGCAGTTGTTCCCGAATTAAAGAACAATGCATCCTTTGGTCTGGGTGAAAAGGTTTATGCAGGCATGAAGGAAAAGGTAACTCCTCTTCTGGATGAAATTGCCAATGAGTTGGCCAATATCGCAACCGAGCAGGATAGCAGTGCCATCGAAAGTATTGAAGTGGCAGACCAGTTGGTAGTGTGGGCATTCCTGGCAGTTATAGCGGTAGTAATTTTATCCACTGTAATTGCAATGGTAATTGGTTCCAAGATTTCCAGAAGTATTTCTGATCCTGTTAACGAAATAGAAGAAGCAGCACAAAAGCTGGCACAGGGTAATCTGGATATTGATATTGATTATACCGGTAATGATGAATTGGGTCGTTTGGCAGATAGTATGAGAGCTACCTTTAAGTTCTTACAGGCAGTTATTTCAGATGTTGACCAGTTGTTATCAAGAGTATCTACTGGTGATTTTACCACCGATACTGAGAATGAAGGCGTATATATCGGAGATTTCCGTTCCTTGATTTTATCAGTCCGTAAGCTGACCGAACAGTTGCGCAAGACGTTGACTGAGATTGAAGAGCATGCGGCACAGGTTGCTTTGGGAAGTAACCAGATGTCTGAAAGTGCTCAGGCACTGGCAGAAGGTGCTACCGAGCAGGCAGGAGCTGTACAGGAGCTGACTGCGATGATTAATACTTTGGCAGACAGTGCCAGAGATACTGCTACTACCACCAAGGAGTCCTATGAGCAGGCTCTTTCCTACAAGGATGAGGCAGAAGCTGGTCAGAAGAACATGTCCAGTCTGTTGGAGGCTATGGAGCGTATCAGTACCACCTCTACTCAGATTGAGAAGATTATCGCTGAGATTGAAGACATTGCAGACCAGACCAACTTACTATCCTTGAATGCATCCATTGAGGCTGCAAGAGCCGGTGAGGCAGGTAGAGGATTTGCGGTAGTTGCAGATCAGATTGGTAAACTGGCGGCAGATAGTGCCCAGTCCGCAGTAAATACCCGTGAGATGATTCAGAAGTCCATGGATGAGATTAACAATGGTAATGAGATTACAAACCTGACCAGTGAAGCTTTGAGTAAGGTCGTAGCAGGTATCAATGTAATCGCTGACTCTATGCAGGAAGTAAATGCCAAGGCTTTGGCTCAGGCAGATTCCATCACTCAGGTAGAGGCAGGTATCGAGCAGATTACCGGCGTTATCGAGAGCAACTCTGCTGCAGCAGAAGAAACTTCTGCAACCAGTGAGGAACTGTTGGCACAGGCTGAGAACCTGAAAGCACAGGTTGACCAGTTTAAGCTGAGAGAGGACGAGCCGGAATTCGATGACAGCGTATACAACTTCGATGACATCGAAGGCGCCCTTAATTCCGCTGAATAAATAAGTTTCTAACACCCTTCGGGCCCCCCGAAGGGTGTTTTTATGTCCCCTTCTTCCCGTCCTTCTCATCGCTCCACCATCCCTCCC